>USQA01000030.1 GCA_900556695.1 uncultured Clostridium sp. | reverse complement strand
TTGCTAATGTTTTTGCAAAAAATAATATAGTATTATATGTTGTCTCTTTTATGTTGTCAATGGTTGGATTGACAGGGGAATTTTCGATATTTAGTGTTAGTATGTTAGGAGCATGTTTTGCGTCTTCTGTACCAGCATTGGGAATAGTACTTGTTTCATTAATAGGAAATTTAATAAAGTATGGAGTAGGAGGAGCTCTAGGATATTTTTTAACAGCTTTAATTATGGTAGTAACTTTATTTTTAATTAAGCCTGTATATAATGAACAAGAAAGAAATGAAAAGATAAAGATTGGTAAAAATGTTTTTATATCAACATTATTATTACAAATTATAAAACTAGCAATATCAACATTTACAATATATGATATGTTATCAGGAGTGGCAGTTTCAATTATTGCATTAGTATTTTATAAAATTTTTGTTAATGCAATTGTGGTATTACAAGACTTTAATAAAAGAAGTGCTTTTTCAATAGAAGAAGTAATAGGAGCAAGCCTTTTACTTGCTATTTCTGTAGGAGCATTTGGAGATTTAAACATATTTGGATTTGGAATTAGAAATATATTGAGTATATTAATTGTAATGATATTAGGTTGGAAAAATGGAGTATTAGTTGGAACAACATCAGGAGTGACAATAGGAGTAACATTAGGGATAATTACAGGATCTGAACCAATTATGATAGCAGCATATGCTATATCTGGAATGATTGCAGGAATATTAAATAGATTTGGAAAATTAGGCGTTATAATAGGGTTTGCTTTGGGAAATGTGATTTTAGCATATGTATCTAATGGATATACTATAGAATTAATACATTTTAAAGAAATTTTAATTGCTTCTATTGGATTATTGGCAGTTCCAAAAACATTACATATAGATTTAGAAGAATTTATAGGAAATTCTAAATTCTTACCAGTGGTACCTAATAGAGCTTTAAACAAAAGTAAAGAAGTTGCAGAAAATTTAAATAGTGTATCAGAAGCTATACAAGAAATGGCAACAGCATATAAAAAATATGAACCAAGAACATTTGAAGAAAATACACATAGAAATGCAAATAAACAAATTTTTATAGCAGAACTATTAAATAACTTAGAACCATATAGAGAAAATATGTTATATGATGATATAGCAAATGTTGATGGGAAAATTATTGATAAAATCTTTTCTATTTTATTAGGTAAACAACAAATAGAAAAAGAAGATTTATTAAAAACTTTTGCAGAATGTAACAGTTACATTATAGAGTCAAACGATAACAATGTAAGCAAACTTTTAGAAAAGAATATAAATGAAATAGTAAGAACTATTAATATGTCATATAGAATAAGTAAATCAGATTTTATATGGAGAAAAAAAGTAGAACAAAACAATGCGAATATGGAAAAACAACTAAATGGAGTATCAAAAGCTATTCAAAATATGGCAAAAGATATTCAGAAAGAATTAGAACTAGGAGAAAAATACGAGAAAGAAAATAAAGAAATAATAGAAATATTAAAACAAAAAGATATTAACATAGAAGACATATCTATAAGTAAAGAAGATAGATATATAGTTGATATTTATTTAAATGAAATACTAGAAACTTTAAAGATAAATACAATAGAAAAGGTGCTAACAAAAGTGCTTAAAGAAAATATTGTATTAAATGACGAGGTTAGTTTAGGAAAGAAACTTAGTTTTATATCAGACGATAAATATGTAATGGCAATTGGTAGTGGAGAAACAATAAAGAATAAAAGTAAAGTTTCTGGAGATAGTACATTAAATATAAGATTAAAAGATGGAAAATATTTAGTTGCAATTAGTGATGGAATGGGAAGTGGACAAGAAGCTAAAAAAAGTAGTACACAAGCATTAAGAATGTTAGAAAACTTGTTATTATCAGGATTTGATAAAAATACGTCTTTAGAATTAATAAATACATCATTAATTAACCAAAACAGCGAAGTATTCTCGACTTTAGACATTGCAATAATAGATTTATATAAAGGAACAATAGAATTTATAAAAAGTGGTGCATGTCCAACATATATTAAAAACAAGAAAAAGGTTCAGATTATAAAATCTAATACATTGCCAGCAGGCATTATAGATGTAAACGATGTACAAACATTTGATAAAGATATATCTACAGGAGATATAATGTTAATGTGCTCAGATGGTATTTTAGATTCAAATGTTGAATATAAGAACAAAGAACTATGGATAAAATATTTGTTAGAAGATATTGAAACAAATAATACCCAAAAAATCGCAGATTTAATTTTGAGTGAAGCAATAGATAATAATTATGGAATACCAAAAGATGATATGAGTATAGTAGTTTGCAAGTTTATGAAAAAAGAAGATTAAGAAGGATGTGGTAAAAAGAAAAAAATCTTTTTACTACTTTCTTTTTATTATAAAAAAGTTTAATTTTAATTTATAATTTTATAAAGTGGATAAAGTTCATTTTGTTATTAATTTTTATTGCAACAGACACTAAATTATGATATATTTTATAAAAAAAGGAGTTATAAAAGTGAGTAGAGGAAGAAGATATGAAGAACCAAAATTAAATATGAAAAAAGTATTTGCTGTAATTATAGCAATTATTGTAATTATAATGTTCATATTTATGATAAAAGGATTACTAACTAAAGATCAAGGAAAAATAATAAGCAAAGATTATTTTACTTGTTTTAAAGATAATAAATGGGGAGTTATTGATTCAAATGGGGAAAATATAATAGATCCTTCTTATGCAGAAATGATAATAGTTCCAAACAGTAAAAATGATATATTTTTATGTACATATGATGTTGATTACCAAACAGGAGAATATAAAACAAAAGCCTTAAATAGTAAAAATGAAGAAATATTCACAAATTATGACAAAATAGAGGCAATATCAAATGTAGATAAAAACAATAATATGTGGTATGAAGAAAATATATTAAAAGTAGAAAAAGATGATAAATTCGGATTAATAAATCTAACAGGAAAAGAATTGACATCAATTGATTATGAAGAAATTTCGCCAATTCAAGGAATAAAAAATGCGCTAAAAGTAAAGAAAAATGGAAAATATGGAATCATTAACGATGAGGGAAAAGAAATACTAAAAATTCAATATGCAGATATTGACAATATAGGCAAAGATGACAAATCTGGATTTATTATAAAATCAGATAATGGAAAATATGGTGTTGTAGATTATTCAGAAAACGTTGTAATAGAACCTATATATGATGGTATGGAAAAAGTATATGGAAATGATTACTACGTTGCTAAAAAAGCAAATAAACAAATATTAGTACAAAAAGGTGGAACAGAAGTAAAAAGTTTTGATTATGATGAAATAAAAGGAATTTCAAGTAATATTGATAATGGTATTATATATACTAAAAATAATAAATATGGAATTGCAAAAATTACAGGAGAAAGTGTAATTGCTGTTACATACGAAGATTTAAAAGAAGCTAAATCAGGAATATTTGTTGCTAAAAAAGATGGTAAATATGGTATCATCGATATTTCAAATAATACAAAAATAGAATTTAAATATAAATCAATAAATTATGATGAAAAAGCTGATATATATATTGCAGAAACTGAAGACTTTAATAATGATATTATAGACAATACATTTGCTATAAAACAATCAGGAATATTAATAAATATAGATGATGAAAAAGGATATATAGAACTTAGACAAGGAGAAGAATATAAATATTATAACTTTAAATTTGAAGAAAAAAATGTTAAAGATATATTTACATCAAATACATTATATTTAAGCAGAAAAAATGGAAAATATGGTTTTATAGATAAAAATGGAAAAGTTGTAGTTGATTACATTTATGATGATGCAACAGAGCAAAATGAATATGGATATGCATCAATAAAGAAAGATGGAAAATGGGGAAGCATAGACAACAAAGGAAATATTGTACAAGAGCCAACATATAACTTAGATGAATACTTAAAAATTGATTTTATAGGAAGATGGCATTTAGGAAAAGACATTAATATGAATTATTATAATCAACTATAATATATGATAAGGAGCAATAAAATGGAACAAAAGATAAATTATCAATATACATATTTTATACATCCATTCATTATAGAAGAAAACAAATATAAAGAATATATTATAAAAATGCTTAAAGACAAGAATATTAGATTAAAAATATTTGAAAAAGAAAAAGACTTTAAAATGTACAAATATTTTTTGCCTAATATAAGAGAATTATTATTTTCTAGTTTTACTTATGGAAATAGAAAATTAAAACAATTAGAAGAATTACCAATAGAGACAAGAGCTGCTATACTTAGTAATTGCCAATGTAATATATTTGAATATACTTTAGAAAAAGATATACAAGCAAAAGTGGATGATGAAAAAGGAATTTATTTTTCTATAAGAAAAATAGATGTTATATGTTTTAAAACAGGAGTATGTTTCTTATGTATAAAGACTAATTTAGATGATGTTGAAGAAATTTCAGATGTTTTAAATTTTAATTATAAATTTAAAGATATAAATTCCAAAACATCTAAACTAGGTAATTTTGATAATATACATATACAAACAGATAGCTTTTCTAACATGGAAACATTTAGTGAATTTTTAAGAAAAATAACAGGAAATAATAATGAAATATCAAAAATAAATATTAATACAGAAAGTTTTTTGACATACTCATATGTATGCGTAGATCAAGAAGCATGGAATAGCACAAATGAATTTGATAATGTAAGAAATAATTTTATAAAATTAGCAAGTAATTTATCTGCTGATAATAGCTTTAATTTAGAAGAAAGTAGTATAGAGGTATTTTCTAAATGGAAATATGCAAAAATAGGATTAACAAAATCATCAGTATGTTTACTTGCTTCAAGCAATGATATAAATAATTATACAATCCTTCCAGATGAATACGAAAAACAATATTTTTATACATATATTTTTAATTTGTATAAAAGAATATATTTAAAGAAACTAGAAAATGAATTAAAAAATAAAAAAAATATAAAGAAAACAAGACATAAGCTAATAGAATTTACAAAGCAAGCATGGATTAGAGAAATTACTGAAGATGAGATTGGAACTAAGTTTAATAATAAAATGCATGAAATATTTGAAATTGATTATTTGTATAAAGAAATAGAATATAAATATGAAATTATATCTAAAGAAATAAATTCTAAAAAGAAAATGAAAATAGTTGTAATTGCATTTTTACTATTTGTAGTATCTATAGCATTAAACATGTATAATTATTTGATATTAATAAATAAATAGTAGCATTAATATATAATGCATAATTATGATTTTGAAAGTAAGGAAACAATAATATGAAAATAACTTGTGGAACAGATATCATTGAAATTGACAGAATTAAAGAGGATATAGAACATATAGGAAAAGCCTTTATAGATAGAATTTTTACCGAAAAAGAAATACAATATTGTGAAAGCAAAAAAAGTCAAAAATATCAACATTATGCTGCTAGATTTGCAGGAAAAGAAGCGGCATTTAAAGCAATATCATATCAATTAAAGGATAAATTTTCTATAACATGGAAAGACATAGAAATTACTAATGATAAAAACGGAAGACCAAATATAGAAATTTTTGGAATAGACAAAGAAAATATAGAAAGCATAGATATAAGTTTGTCACACTGCAAGGAATATGCAATTGCAAATGTAACAATGATATATAAAGATGATCTAAAAAAATCAAAAATAAAATTTTTTGATAGCCATGCACATCTAGATGATGAAAAGTTTAATGACGATAGAGAAGAAATAATAGAAAGTATTCATAAAGAAATAGATAGATTTGTATCAGCTGGATATAGTCTAGAAGGTTCAAAAGCTGCGGTGGATTTAGCAAAAAAATATGATTTTATTTATTCTACATGTGGCATTTCACCTAATGATATTCCACAAAATGAAGAAGAATTGTGGACAATGCTAGACGAAATCAAAGAATTAGTGAAAACAAGTTCAAAAAATGTAGCAATTGGTGAGATTGGACTAGATTATTATTGGAATAAAGAAAATAAAGATTTACAAAAAAAGGCTTTTATTGAACAAATAAAATTAGCTAATGAACTAAACTTACCAATAGTTATTCATACAAGAGAAGCGGTAATGGATACAATTGAAATACTAAAAAAACATGAAGTTAAAAACAAAGGAGTTTTTCATTGTTGCCCACTAAATAGAGAATTAGTAAAAGAAGCATTAAAACTAGGATTTTATATATCATTTGCAGGGCCTATAACGTTTAAAAATTCTAAAAATGCAAATGAAATAATAAATTTAGTGCCAAACGATAGAATGTTAATTGAAACAGATAGCCCTTATTTATCACCAGAACCTTTAAGAGGAAAAAGAAACGATCCTAGAAATGTAAAATATATAGCACAAAAGATAGCAGATGTTAAACAAATTACATTAGAAGAAGTTGCAGATTTTACTTATAATAATGCATGTACAATATTTACTCTAGTATAAGTTTCTATTCTAGCTACCGAATAGTTTGTTTTGTCCATTTCTAAATCCTTTCTTGCAGGTAGCAAGAAGCGACCAAAGGAAGCAGTTACATAACTTTCTTACGAAAGTATGTAACCCACTATAATAGTATTTAAAGTCAATATTTTTCACAAATTATGTTAATTATTATTGTGAAACATTGCTATTTAAACAGAAATGTGATAAAATATACACATATTTTGAGTATCTTGCCAAGTGCAAGTCTACATATATGAACTTAAAAAACAATAATTTGTTATTAAGGAGGGCTAATATGATTTGGTTAAAAGAAAATCACAGTTTAATAGGGTATGTACCTATCCTAAAAAAAGAGTACAGTGAAAAAAACATACGGGAGATGAGTGAGTACAGTTGCTATGAAGGTTGGTCAAGATTATCAATGCTAGTTATGAAAATTCAAGGAATTGAATTTTCATATAATGGTGGTTTTAATAACCACTATAGAGTTGAAACTCAAAGGCTAGCAGATATTCGTTTTGATTTTGATTTTGAATGTTTCTTACTTCCAAGTGATTCAAGAATGGAAAAATACAGAAGTCAGATATTTGATGTGTTTAAAAATCTGACTTTGTATAAGGTCGAAGAACATTCAGAAGAAGAAATAAAAGAAAGCATTGCACAGGTAAAACATACTCTTGAGCAATTAGTTTCTACCAAAACGCTATCAGCTATTGATTATGATATATCAAACTTTATTGCTTATGCAGAAAGCTCAGCTATCAATTTATCTAACTTGCAAAAAATGTTCCAAGATAAAGGATATCTTTTATCACATGACATATTTGCAAATATCAATAAAACTCTTTCCAAAAAAATATATACAAAAAGGAGAACAAAAACAATATTGGAAATGAACTGTCACTAATCTATTAGGATCGATTACTATATTTTATGTAATCAAATATTAAAAGACAAGATGTAAAACTTCTTGTCTTTTAATATTTTTTATTTAGATAGGTATAGTAAGATCTTTTTTTCATCTAGATTTTCTATTTTTTTAATACTACGACTGTCCTGTAAAATATTATATTGCTCTTTAGCTATGGCATTTAATTTTTCTAATCTGTCTTTTTGTTCTAAACCATCTTTTATCATTTGAGCATTTAAATTTTCAAGATTTACCAAAATAACCAACTGAAGAATATTTGCATAATCTCTCATATTACCATCTAAAGTAGGATTTTTATCCTTCCACTCCTTTGCAGTCATTCCAAATAAGGCAACATTCAATATATCAGCTTCATTTTTAAACCCATCGAATTCGGTGAAATTAAAATTTGGATTATATAATAATTCCCATGTTCCCACATATTCCAATGTATGTTTACTTCTGAGCCAGTTTTGAATAATGTAATCAAATCTCTCTTTCATCAATAGGATGGTTTTTAAAATTTCAATAAAATAAAAATTATATTATTTTAAATTTTTTAAAGCTTCAATTCTATCTGCTGTACTAGGATGGGTTGACCATATACTTGAAGTTTTCTTTTCTCCATTTTTTAGATCTTTTTTAAAAGGGTTAACAATATACATATTAGCAGTAGCATTGTTAGCAGTTTCTAATTGATTTGGGTCATTTTCCAATTTTTCTAGTGCTGATATTAAACCATCAGGATTTCTAGTGAATTCTACAGCAGTGGCATCTGCTAAGAATTCTCTTTTTCTAGATAATGCTAATTGCATTAAAGAACCAAAAATAGGAGATAATATTAAAAAGATTAATCCAACTAACATAAGAATTCCATTTCCTTTACTTTCACTATCTCTATCTTTTAATCCTCCCCAAAAAAGAGTTCTAGAAAATAAATCTGAAAGCATTACAATAAATCCTACCATTACTGAAACTACACAACTTAAACGTATGTCGTAATTCTTAATGTGACTCATTTCGTGTGCTATTACACCTTCTAATTCATAATAATCTAGTTTTTCTAGTAAACCAGTAGTTACACATATTACAGCGTTTTGAGGGTTTCTGCCAGTGGCAAAAGCGTTTGGTTGTATATCATCTACAACATACAATCTAGGCTTTACAGGTAGACCAGATGAAATCATAAGTGCATCTAAAATATTTACTAATTTTAAATCTTCCTCTTTTGTAGCAGGTCTTGCTTTATTTAAAGATAAAACTATTTTATCACTATAATAATATGATCCCCATGCTGATCCAACTGAGAAAATTAATGCAATAACAATTGAAAAAGTTCCCAATTCTAAAGCATTGCATATATAATAAACTATAAGAGTTATTACAAGTATAAAAATACTCACAATAATTCCTGATTCTATTTTATTTCTTTTTATATTTTCAAACATTTTATAAATCCTTTCAAATGTAATAAATTTGATAAAAGGGTTGAATATATAATTAACTCAACCCCCCTTAAAATCTTAACTTAATAGATTAGTTATTATTACCAAAATCTACTTTTACATTCTTTCTAGCTTCATCGCTTTCTGTTTTGAATAAATCACGAGATGTGAAATTAAACATTCTAGCAATAATGTTAGAAGGAAATACTTGTATTTTTGTATTATACATTGTTACTGTGTCATTATAGAATTGTCTAGAAAAAGAAATTTTATTTTCAGTATTTCTTAATTCTTCAGATAATTCAGAAAAGTTTTGATTTGCTTTTAATTCTGGATAGCTTTCTGATACAGCCATAATTGTTTTTAATGTACTTGATAATTGACCATCAAGTTCAGCTTTTTCAGAAACGCTAGAAGCATTTGCCCAAGATGTTCTTAAAGCTGCTATTTTTTCAAAAGTTTCTTTTTCATGAGTCATATATCCTTTTACTGTTTCAACAAAGTTAGGTATTAAGTCAAATCTTCTTTGTAATTGAACATCAATTTGACTCCAAGCATTATCTACTTTCATTCTTGCTTGAACTAATCCGTTATAAATACTTATAATTGCTATGATAATTATAGCAACAATTGCTAATATAATCCAAAGTACCATTATAATTCCTCCTTAATATATTATATACAAATTAATAATAACATATTAAAAAAAAATATACAATAAAAAGAACAGTAATTTTTTATATAAATATTACATATAATATATTAATATATTTTTTATAAGGACAAAGTATATTTATAAATAAAAGTTTTGGCACAAACATATAGTGATAATAATAAAATATTACTTAAAATTATAAATT
>USQA01000029.1 GCA_900556695.1 uncultured Clostridium sp. | reverse complement strand
TGTTCCATGAATCTATTATATTTCGCAGAAATTATCCTTGACAAATCTCGTCTCAAGACTGCATACAAATATGCAGTTGCATTAAGAGAACGTTATAATTTATCTTATGTTGAAATTAATAGATTATTATCAAATATTCCTGAGGATATTAGGCATAGATATACGCCAGAAAACACTGTGAAATTATTAGAAAATCTAAGTACAAATAAAGCAAATGCTTTTGTGGAGTAGAATGGTATGGAAACCATGAAGAAAGAAAAATATGGAGCAATTGATATTGTAAAGTTCCTGTTTGCCATTTTGATTGTCTGTGCGCACTATATATCGGAATATGCAGACGGAAGGATCAATAAGTTTATTGAATACGCATCATCATTATATATTATTGTTGTACCCTTTTTTTTTGTTTGTAGCGGTTTTTTGTTGTTTACCAAAGTTCTATCCAAGCCTTCTGAATACGAAGCGGGAAAGAATCTTATAAAGAACTATATTAAGCGTATTTTTTTCATGTATATTGGATGGTCATGCATATATGTTTCCTTCAAGATTGTCGCATGGGTAAAATTCGGTTGCTCTATAGAAGAAATCTTACAGTATATCATAAAAGCAATATTGTACTCTACATATGCAACTATATGGTTTCTTCCAGCATTGTGTATAGGGATACTGATTACATGGTTTTTTGTTCGCAGAAAGTGGCTTACGGGTTTAATAATTACAGCGAATATTGCTTATCTGATTGGAGCAATGGGAGTGAGTTACTCTTTCTTAGTGGAGAACTCTGTTTTTGCCCCTGTTTTAGAAACTTATAATTATTTCTTTGGCAGCACTCGCAATGGTTTTTTTAATGGTTTCCCGTTTGTGGCTTTAGGAGCGTATATAGCATATTATAATATTCATAAAACAAGTGATCATACTTTAATAAAGCATTTTATTTTCTCATGTGTCTTTAGTATTGCATTTGTCATTGAAGCGTGTATATTAAAGTTTGGGTTTAACACGGTTAATGCGAATACATTAATTATGCTTGTTCCTTTTACTTATTATTTTTTTTCTTATTTGATTGATATACCTATCAAATCAAATAAATGCTTTAAATGGATGAGAAAAATGAGTACAACAATTTTTTTGTGCCAACGAATATTTTTGACAGCAATACCAAGTGTTAGTCCAAAAGGCATTACTTTGAGTGTATTGAATGGTAACCCTTATGTAGGGTTGATTTTTTTGCTTTTTATGGTGCTAATTACGGCGGAGGTAATAATAGCTATAGGAAGGAAAAATAATGTTGTAGCAAAATTATGTTAAATTTTAAAATCTATTAAGTTCATTCATAGAAGTAAGTGAGGATAAGATAATGTACGTGATTTATCATAGTAGTGATAGTTTTTCTGCTGTTACAGGAACTTCAATTATATCATTACTTGAAAACAATAAAGGGGCAGATCAAATTCATATCTTATATATAGAGAAAGAAATTTCGGAAGACAACAAAGGAAAGCTGAAATCTATAGTGGATAAATATGGACGTGAACTAGAATTTATGAAAATGCCTGATTGGTCTGGTGAATTAGGAACCATGCTCCATACTTCAAAATCTGACTGGCTTGGATTTGGATATAATCGGTTGTTCCTAACAAAGTACATACCAGATAATATAGATAGGGTCTTATATCTGGATTCCGATACAATTATAGAACGTTCAATTGAAGAACTTTGGAATATAAACATGAATAATTATTATTTTGCGGGAGTAGATGATTGTTTGAGTAGAAGTTATAGGAGAATTTGTGGATTGAAGGGAAATGGGGTATATTGCAATGCAGGAATGCTTTTGATTAATTTGAAAAAATGGCGAGAGGATCAGGTTATAGAGAGCTTTATTAATACAATTTACCAGAATAACGGATATTTTATTTTTAACGAACAATCAATTATTAATTCGGTGTTTGAGGGGGAAATATATGTTCTACCACTTTACTATAATGTTTATTCGCTGGTATTCAAATTTGAATACCAAGAACTTATGAAATTACGTAAACCTTATCGATATACATATGATGAAGAATTATATAATGAAGCCCGAAATAATCCAGCAATTACACACTATACCGGTTTGTTTTGCATAAAACATCGCCCATGGATAAAAAATAGCGATCATCCACATAAGCAAGCCTTTTTAAATTATTATCGATTGACACCTTGGAATGAAACCCCTTTAATGGAAGCGCGTAAAAATTTTTTCAGTAATGCTGTGGCATTTTTGTGTGATTATACTCCAAAAGTGTTAATGATTAAAATTGCAAATCTTGTTTATTACTATATACGCCCACTTGCGTTTAAACGTCGGATGAAAAAACATAGGAGGAATCGAAAGAACGCATGACTATATATATTGGGTTAGTACTGCTTATTATTTCTTATACATTAATAAGAAAACTACTTGGAAAGAATATTTACTTATTTTTGTGTTTTCTGGCAATTACGCTGGTTCTTGGCTTGAGTTCTGAAACGATTGGTTTAAATGATCGAGAGTATGTTTATACTAGGGTTTTTAATTTGTTAAAAGAAACTACAAGTTTTAAAGAATGTTTAGACCTTGCGAGTGTACGTATCACTAGTGGATGGGGGTTTTACATTGTTACATGGCTTATATCTCGCTTTACTAGAGATAGCCACATATATCTGCTTATACTAACCTTGCCGCTTAATTACAATATTATTAAGTACATTAAACGGTATTCGGCAAATTTTGCTTTAAGTTTGCTTGTATATATTACATTAATTTATCCTTTGACTTTTACAGTTGTGAGACAAGGCTTAGCCATGGCTGTTATTCTGGTTGCATACGAGTTTTTTAAAGAAAAAAGATATGTAGCAAGTGGATGTTGGATTTTGGTTGCTGTTTCTATTCATTTGTCTGCGCTAGTATTTGTGGTTGTTTTGATTGTACAAAAATTTAAAATTAGGGCGTGGCACATAGCAATTCCATTGGTTACATTGATAGTTGCTTGGGGCAGTCCTATACTTATATTTAATATGTTGAATTTTTTTATAAATGATTCGACATACAGATCTCGTTATTTATCTTCAAATGTTTCCATGATACCATGGACAGCTATCGTAATTAGATATTTTATTTTGATTTTTTTGTACGTAATAATAAAGTATTCTATTATCAATAATGATCTTGAGGATTCTGCATTACCAGTTAGGAAAAGACATTTTAGTTTCATAGGTGGTGTATTAAACTTCGGACAAAAAACAGGAAAGGCAGTTCCTTATTCTGTTAATTTTTATTTATGGTGTGCTTTATTTGCAACCATATCAGTAACTCTAATGAGTGTACTTGGTGAATTTCAACGAATTGCTGCGTATTTTGATATTTTTGCAGCGTTCTCTATTCCCCAGATTATAGGTGCTTTAGAAAAAGATAATAAGGTTATTATATCATTAGCGTTCTGCATTTTCTTGATCATATATTTTTTGGGATTCCAATTAGATAACTGGAATTTACTTCCTTATAAATTCTATTTTTAGGATTGGAGAGCAGTTCTAAAGAAGAAAATGAATTTTTAGGCAAATGTACAAAAATGCGTATGAGATAAAATTGATGTTGGAATTTTCAATAAAACGCATAAAGTAACTTGAGAAAATTTTTAAATATCTCCCAAATACCAAATTTCGAATTTTAAAACTGCTTATCTTTTGAATCAAGGAGAGGTATAACCTTATGAATGACTTAACTATTTTAATTCCAACTTATAATAGAAAAGAACGATTAAAGCAAACATTAGAATGTTTACAAAATCAAACAAAACAAGACTATATAATTGTAATAGTGGATAATTGTTCCAGTTATTGTGTGAAAAATCTTGTAGATGAATTTCAGTATGACTTTAAAAGAAAAATAAAGTTGGTTGAACGACCATATAATATCGGTTCAAGTGCGAATATTACAATGATATTGCTGGAAGCTACAACAAAATGGTGCTGGTTATTAGGGGATGATGATTATCCTTTGCCAGAAGCTGTTGCAACAATATATAAAAATATGAATGATGATATTTGTGCTATGCATTTTTCGGTGCTTGATTTGTCAAGGTATGTTGAGAAAGATTATAAAGTATACAATTTAGGTGGTCTTATAGAGCTTTATGAAAAGTGGCTGCACGATAAAAAACCTATTGTGAATTTACAAGGCGATTTGATTTTTATGTCTAACAAAGTATACAATATGGAATATATTCGTCCATTCATAGTTAACGCGATCGAGTACAGTTATTCTAAAATTGGTCAATTAATTCCAATTTTTAAATGTCTGGAATTTGGTAAAGGAACTTTTTTGATTTCAAATATGAAGATTGTAGAATCATTGCTTGCTGCAAATGATCATTGGAATATAAAGAAAATTATTTATGGTATGAGTTCTTTTACACATATTTCGTTTGATAGATTAGATAAAAGGGAGAGAATACGCTTAAATGATGTGGTTATGTTTAGATATACATACGTATTAAAAAATTATATACTTGATGGGCATAATGATTGGTATTATGTCAATTCCATTTATCATACAATTTATAAGCAATTTCTAAACCCTGTTCATTGCATTATTTATAGGATGGTTAGTCTCCTTATGGAAGTAAGAGTTACACGTATAATGATGAAAAAGTTGATTTTGATTATTGAAAGGAAAAGACATTTTAATGTCCAATAAATATGATAGAACTTTTTAATTATAATGAATCGAAATGACATAGGTTTCAACATAGAATAAATCGGGTGCAAATTTCAACTATTCTTTAGATAGCGTATTCTCTATGCTAATCGTAAAAAAATGATTTGAAAGTGCAAAAAACCATCGCTGCAGGCAATTCAAAATATTGCTACTTGTTTATGATGGACAGGATTGCCATAGAGTTATTATACGATAATAGTCAAAGTTATGATTTAATATGAAGGATAGGCCTAAGTAATCTAGAACATCTATTAATTTATTCTTTTAGTGGAAAGTTCATTATGATTGAATACATATACTAAGAGGTGATTTTTATGAGCAAATACAAAACATTAGCAAAGGATACTGGGCTATTTGCTATTAGTGATTTTGCATCTAAATGTATAACTTTTTTACTTTTACCGATATACACAAATGTTTTAACAACAACGGAATATGGTCAAGTTGATTTACTTAATAATATGGTTAATCTTGTTTATCCGCTCCTCACATTATCTATTGTGGAGGCAACGATACGTTTTGCTTTGGACTCAAGTGAGAATAATAATATGGTACTTTCTGCCGCATTAACGTTTGTTTTTGGAGGAACATGTATATTACTATTTTTAACTCCATTTTCTGTGTATTTTGGAGATACCTTTCATGAAAATTGGTATATGTTCATTGCTTTATATAATGGATATAGTTTAAGGATGCTTTTTTCTTATTACTGTAGAGGCTGTAAAAAGAATATAATATTTGCTATACAAGGTATTCTGCAGACCGTTTGTGCGGTGGCTTTAAATTTGATTTTACTTCTTCTTTTCAATATGAGATTAGAAGGTTATTTGATTGCTACAATATTTTCATACTATGCTTCTATTCTGTATATAATTGTTGCAGGTAAAATGTGGAATGATATTTTTGATTTTCACCTGGATTTCGGCTTGATACGAAGAATGCTTAAATTTAGCATCCCAATGATTCCAACTTTAGTTGCTTGGTGGTTCGTTAATTCAATGGATAAATATTATATTATTGCCATGGTAGGAATCAGTTATAGTGGCGTTTATGCAGTTGCACATAAAATTCCTACAATTTTAAATACAGTTACACAAATATTCAATAAAGCTTGGCAAATTTCATCGGTCAGTATATATGAAGATGTTGATAACGGAAAAAAATATACCGAGATTTATAGATGGTTTTATTTCTTATGCTTTTCGGCAGGTTTCGCTATAAATACCATTGCACAACCTCTAGGTATTTTGCTATTTGCAAAAGAATACTATATTGCTTGGACATATGTGCCTCCATTAGTTATAGCCGCTGTTTTCTCTAGCATGGCGGGATTTCTTGCTCAAATCTTTACCTCGGCCAAAAAAACAAATGTGCTATTTTCCTCTACGGTAGTAGGAGCTTGTTTAAATGCTATCTTGAATTATTTGTTTATTTTAGAATTTGATACTATTGGTGCTGCTTATGCAACAATGATATCTTATTTTATGGTTTGGGTTTCAAGATGTATAGCGGTGCGTAAAATTGTTGATTTAAAGGTTGATTTCATTTTTATTATCAAATCTACAGTTTTGCTTATTGTACATTGTTTGTTGATTTTATATTTTAGTAACTATCAAATATTAATTTCTTGTATTTTCTGGGTTATATTTATTTGTATAAATTACAGGTATTTTATTAAATTATCTAATTTTGTAAAAAGGTTTGTTCAAAAAAGGTAAGGTAAATATAATGAATTATGATATTACGGGCAAAAAAGTAGTTGTGCTACTCTCTACATATAATGGAGAGCTTTTCTTGTCAGAACAATTAGAAAGCCTAGAAAGGCAGGATTTGAGAAATATGTCTGTGTTTGTTCGAGACGATAGTTCGTCTGACAATACCATTGAAATATTAAAACAATGGAAAGAGAAGAAAGGGGATTGGCTGTCGTGGTATCAGGGGGATAATGTAGGGCCGGCTAAAAGTTTTATGGAACTTCTAAATAGAGCTCCTATGGCACAATACTATGCCTTTTGTGATCAGGATGATTATTGGGAATCCGATAAGATTTCATCTGCAATTAAACAATTAGATCTATGTAGAAATGATTTATGCATTTATTGTTCCAATGTGGAATTTGTAAATAGTAATTTAGAACATTTAAATTATTCAAGATTCAATGAAAATAAAAGTATGATGAAGGCTTTGATATATAATCAGGCAGTTGGCTGTACTATGGTTATTAGTAGAAAACTAAAAGATCTATGTATCAGTAAATCTCCAGAGTATTTATTAATGCATGATGCTTGGATTTACCGTGTTTGTGTTTCTGTAGAAGGGGAAGTAGTATTTGATCATGATTCACATATTCGTTACCGCCAGCACGGAAACAACGTTGCTGGTGGAAGTGCTAATATTATAAAAAAATGGATTAATAGATTCAAACTGATGCAGGGAAAACGAAAGAATAAGCGCAAGCTTATGGCTGTAGAATTATTAAAATGTTATTGTGATTTTATACCGGATGCTAATAAAATTTCTGTCAAGAAGCTTGCTTGTTATGATGAAAATATTAAATCCAAGCTGAGACTTATAAAAGATAGAAATATTTATTCAAACAGCCTGATTGGTAACATAGGTCTCGTTTTTGCAATTTTATTTAAACAGTTATAATATAAAATTGGAGTAATATTGTAGAAATTTGAGGAAAAAGAAAGCATGAAAATAAATAGGATTGAGTGGTTAGATGTCTCAAAAGGAATAGGCATTATTTTAGTTATAATTGGGCACTGTGTGTATCTGGGAGGTGGTATGCATAATTGGATTTTTTCTTTTCATATGCCAATGTTTTTTATCCTTTCTGGGGTGTTGATTAGGAAAGAGAATCTTAATACATTTGTAAAGAAGAGATTTAAATCATTAATCGTCCCATATTTTGTTTTCTGTTTAGTTGGATTGATTGTGACATTTGTCATTCCTGTATTCAGAATTAAATATAACATACATGGGTTATTATATGATTTATATATGGGTAGTCCTGATTATATTAATATTTCTTCAATTTGGTTTTTAGTTTGTTTGTTTATTGCTTCCGTTATATTACAGATTATTTTTACAATATGCAATAATAATCAAAAAATTGAACTATGTATTTTGGTTGTAATTGGAATTGTAGGCTTTTCGTTTGCCCAATTGAGAGAAAAATATTTTTTGTTTTTACCCGTCTGTAGATTGCCATGTAATATTGATGTATCCTGTATTGCTATTATATTTTTATCATTTGGGTTTTATTTTTCAAAGTTCTTTTTGAAGCTTGAGATAAATTTTTCTCTCCTAAATATTAGGAGAAAATATTTGCTGTCGCTTTTACTGCTAATAATTTCAATTTTTCTAAGTATTATCAACGGAAGAGTGAATTTGCATGGTTTAATATTTAATAATGTTGTACTGTATATCATTGAGTCGATAGTAGGAACTCTTACAATAATATTTGTTAGCATTATGCTCCAAAATTCTGCTATTTTTATTTCTAAAATATTTGTTTGGTTTGGAAAAAACTCATTGAAAATACTTGGTCTACAGGCTGTTCTCATAAGAATATACATTGTTGCTGCGAATAATTTTGAGCAAGCTGAGTATGAACTTTATTATTTAAAAGGCAAACATATTGTCCTAGCTTTACTTTTTGTCCTTGTTTTTAGCTGTCTTATCACTTGTATTGTTAATACTGTTTTGCTAAAACTTTCACAGAGAGGCATTTTTTCATTGATCACTAAGTAAGAGGCAATAATTTAGGTGGTAGATCTTATAGTAGGGAGTAGCTTTTTACTCCTAAACCCTAAGATACCTCAGTCGCATCAAGCGGTCAGAGCACCTTGATAATTCAAGTATGCTCTAATAGTGTTTGTGCTCCTTGGCAGCTCGGATATCCAGAAGTGCTTTCACTTCCGGGTTCCATGGCGCAAGCCTCTCCATTTCCGCGTCTAACATCCGGTCATTCGGTTGTTTTCCCTGCAGTAGTTTCAGATATTGGTAGACGTTTACTCAGCAGTGGACTGAATTTATTCCTGATATGGGTCATCTAATGTGAACAGCCGCACTTCGCCTTCCAAGGTCCAGGAGAACACGCAGTTCCAGCTTTAATAGATTTTCCAGCTCCTCGGACAGATAAGCGGAGGAGTCAAACAGGTTCTCTATGAGTGCTTCCTCCAGATCGGTATTCACATCCAGCTTATTGATATATTGAGAGACTCCACCCGTGATGCCGTAGAGAAGCGCCAGCTCTTCGTTGTGTAGCGCCGGATGGATGTCACGGTAGGATAAGGCCTATTTTATCATCTGGGCGGTACGCTTGCCATAGATTGGGATCTCATATCCCAGTACTTGATACTCTATAAAACTCATGGAAGAGCCGTAGAGAATCAAAAAAAGCTGATTGCTCTTCCAAATATGTTCGCTCAGGTGTTGCAAACGGAAAAAGATGGATTATCCGCTTTTGCAAGGTACGGGTATTCGTCAATAACAAATACAGTGCGCTGTTCTTGGGCAAGTACAGTGATTTTTTCTAGAACATTCCCGAAGCTGCTATTTGTTCCGACAAGATTTTGGTATAAATAAACGGCTGTATACAAATAAAATCAGGCCAAATTTCTATCCTTTCTAAAGTTAAGAAATTCTCAAAATATTTCTCCGATTTTCCAAATACCACTAGAAAAATTCGGACATTTATGCTATAGTATGCAAAGTGGAGCATTAAACGTAGATAAAATACCAGTTTTAAAAGCCTAAATAACTCGGCCAGTAACATCGCCGAATATCATTTTCGATAAAGCCTGCCACTTAATATCTACTAAAGCTATTGACATAACAGAATTTAACATATTATACTTAAAAGAATACAAATAACCCGTTTCACCGGCTCAACTACATAAGGATTTCATAAATGAATCAATTGCCTAGCCCCAAACCATGGCTTCCATATCTCTTATGGACCATGTTTACATTCATACTACTAATAACCCTATACCTGTCCTTCCAAAGCGGCCCAGCCACCAA
>USQA01000028.1 GCA_900556695.1 uncultured Clostridium sp. | reverse complement strand
TGTCTTATGTGCGCCGCCAGCGTTTATCCTGAGCCAGGATCAAACTCTCTTGTTTTTGGTATCTATATTTTCTTTCTTTCGAAAGTATATAAATCTTTTTAAAGTTTTGATCAAGCTCTTTAATGCTTCTTACTTTTTTCTATAAAAAACTTTTAAAAATTTTACTTGTTCGGTACTAATCTTTAGGTTAAAAGATTATACCGCTTCGGTTTATTCTCTAAAGGATTTTATTGTTTACTTTTCAATGTACTTTTTCGTTCCTGTTTATGTGGAACTTTTGCATTATACTATACCTTTTTTTGTTTGTCAACACTTTTCGACATTTTTTTGACTTTTTTGAAATTTAGACAAAATAAAAACTAGTAACATGCTTTGAATCGTATTTATTATTATAGTTTTATTACTAATTCTCTTTTATTTATTTTTCTTCGTCTGTTGCAAGGTACTTTTTTATAATACCACCTTTTTTAATCTGTGTCAACATATTTTTTAAAACTTTTTTATAAAATTTATATTTTATAAATTAATATATGTTTAATGCTTATATATAATATCATTATAAACTTATTATGTCAATAACTTTTTAAATATTTTTTATATAATATTATATATAAGATGCCACTATTTACATTATATGATTTATATTTATGTTATATGATTTTTTTATATTTCCACTAATATCAAATCATCACCTATGCATTTTATGTTTTTCCATGGTATTACAATATCATTATTTTGTGAAAAGATATTTATTAATTTATTGCTTCCAGGAACTATTATATGTGTTATAGTTCCTGTATCTAAATCTGCACAAACATCTTGAACATATCCTAATCTTTTTCCATTTGAAATATTAACAACTTCTTTATGTTTAAAATCTAATCCTTTATCTTGCATTTTATCCTCCATATGTTTTTTATATATTATATTCTTATTCATAAAAAAATAAACCACCTTTTTAGATGGTTTATTCTTTTTAATATTTAAAAAGTAAATCCTTCATCCATTTCTGAATCTACACTTAAGTCTTCTTCATCGTCTTCATCATCTACATATTCTTCAGAATCGTCTTCTTTGTCACCTGTGTCTAAATTATCTTCATCTTCTATATCTGTTTCTATATCTAAATCATCTTCTAATTCATTTTCTATATCTGATGTTAGACTTGAATTTTTTAACCCCAACTCACTAATTTTTTCATTTAATTTTGTTTGGAAATTTTTACTTATCTCCTCAAATAATTTTGTTACTTCTTCTTTTTGCATTTCATTTAATATTTTTATATTATCTTTATTATCAGATAATGTAATTATATCAACATCTTTATATTCTTTTTTGCTATTTAAGTTTATTTTTATTGTATTTTCTTCTATAGTAGAAGAGATTTCAATATTTGTTTCATTGTTTCCATTATACATTTTTCCTTTTTGATTAATATTAAATTTAAAGTTTTCTTGTTCTTCTGAATCTTCTAATACTTTAATATTTCCTTCTAGATTAGTTTCATCATTTTGTGTTTTCATTGTATAATCTATTACTACTTTGTCTTCTACTTTTGTTTCTTGTTTCTTTCCTCTAGCATATGAATATTCATTGTGAGATATTGACATCTCTATATAATTTCTATCATCTTTTTCATATTCATCTATTTTTATAGATTCATCTTCTTTTGTCATTTCTATTGTGCATATTTTTCCATTTATTTTGTATAATGATATATTTATGTTTAAATCTTCTTTAGAATTTTCTCTTTCATCTTCAATTTCTTTTACTATCTTGTCTATGTCTTCCTTTAACTTTTCTTTTGTTAATGTTTTTTCTTCATCTTCTGAGCTTAGTCCATAACTGCTTAATTGGCTTTTTGTTTGATACATACTTATTCCGCTTATTGTATTTTCCATGCATTTATTATATTTGTCTACAATTAAGTCTAATGTAGTGTCATCTTGTTTTAGTGTGTTCATAAAATTAATAGCTATATTGGCAACTTCTTTTTCATTTAATGTCAAAATATATTGTGTTGCTTTTTTATTTTCGCCATTTATTGTTATATCCACTTTGTTATTTACTTTAAACTTATCATTAGATATATTTTCATCTATGAATTTTTTATATGTTTTTACTATTTCTTTTTGATCTTTTTTATCAATATATAACAATTCATATAAATCTAATTTTGTTATTTGATCAGGAAAATTTTCGATTATATCATCATTAACTTCCATTTTTCTCAAAAAGTTTTTTAAGTCTTTATTTTCAATCGCAACATAATTATCTCCGTTAAGATATTCTGATTTCAATGCATATAAATCTTCATTTTGTACAAATTCTAATCCCGCAAAATCATTATTATCATATTTTAAATTTAATTTATCACATTCTTTATTTTCTTTTGCATTTACTGATTGTTCTAAATTAAGTTCCATTTTATTAATCGTATCATAAATTTCTTCATTATCTATTGATTCTACATTTACTTTTAAATTAGCATTTGACACATATGACTTATTTTTATCTGTTTCCAAACCTTTTAATACTTGTTCATATCCGTCAAAATCCATCTCTTTTCCTAAATATTTAAAAAATAATTGCTTTGGTGTTTTAAACATATCTGTTGCAAAATACAATATAAACATTACAGCAATTAAGGCAACTACGATTACTGTAGCAACAATTATAATCATTTTTTTCTTTGATAATTTCATATTTTTTCCCCCTTTTTATATTTCATATAATACTATAACTGTTTTTATTTGGCAAGCTTTTAATTTAAAATATTAATTTTCTGTATTATATTATTTGATTTTATTTATATAACCTTTTTATATGCTCTATTGCACTTTTTTCTAATCTAGAAACTTGTGCTTGAGATATTCCTATTTCTTCTGCAACCTCCATTTGTGTTCTTCCATCAAAAAATCTCTTCATAATTATTGCTTTTTCTTTTGTATTTAATTTTTCAAGTGCAACATTTATTGTCATTTTTTCTGCCCACAATTCATCTGTGTTTTTATTATCTTTTACTTGTTCTATTACAAATATGCTTTCTGAACCATCATTATATACAGGTTCTTGCAAAGATATTGGATCTTGTATAGCATTAAAGCTAAATGCTACTTCTTCTTTTTCTACTCCCAATCCTTTAGCTATTTCTTCTATACTTGGTTCTTTGCCCTTTTCTTTTGTGTATTTTTCCTTAAATTGTATTGCTTTATAAGCTAAATCCCTTATAGATCTACTTACTCTAATACTATTATTGTCTCTTAAGTATCTTTTAACTTCTCCTATTATCATTGGCACTGCATAAGTACTGAATTGAACATTTTGACTTAAATCAAAATTATCAATAGCTTTTATTAATCCAACACATCCTACTTGAAAAAGGTCATCTGCGCTTTCTCCTCTTCCATAAAATCTTTGTATAACACTTAAAACTAGTCTTAGATTTCCATTTATAAATGTATTTCTTGCTTCTTCATCGCCTTCTTTTATTTTTATAAATAATTCTTGTTTTTCTTCTCTACTTAATAATGGTAATTTTGATGTGTTTACTCCACATATTTCTACCTTATTTATCAAATAAAAAACCTCCTTTAGAAACACTTTATTAAAGTATTTCCAAATTTGGTTTTTTTATGCTTTAACTTTATTAGCCTATTTTGCTGCTAATTTCTTTTTTCATTTTTCCTATTATCTTTTTTTCTAATCTAGAAATATAACTTTGTGAAATTCCGCAATTCGTCTGCAACTTCTTTTTGAGTCTTTTCTTTTCCTGTTTTAAAACCAAATCTCATTTCCATTATATTTTTCTCTCTTGGATTTAGTTTTGTTATTGAAGCTCTTAATAAAGTTTTATCAACTTCATCTTCTAAGTTTCTTGATGTTATATCTGGTTCAGTCCCCAAAATGTCTGATAACAACAATTCATTTCCATCTCCATCTTTATTTAATGGTTCATCTATTGAAACTTCTCCTTTTATTTTATTATTTTTTCTTAAAAACATTAGTATTTCATTTTCAATACATCTTGATGCATATGTTGCTAATTTGATCTTTTTATCTGAATTAAATGTATTAACTCCTTTCATTAATCCAATGGTTCCTATGGATATCAAGTCTTCTATTCCTATTCCGTGTGTTTTCAAATTTTTTAGCTATATATACTACAAGTCTAAGATTTCTTTCTACCAATTTTTGCCTTACTTGTAAATTATTTTCTTTTGATAATTGTTCTATTAACTCAGCTTCTTCTTCCGGAGCTAATGGCGGTGGCAAAGTTTGGCTTCCTGCTATGTAAAAGATAGGAAGATATTCTATCTCGTTTTTTTCATTTATATATTTTGCACAAATTGTATTAATACTATTTTTTAATAAATCTACTATTTTCATAAAATCACTCCTTTCTGATGTTTTATAATAGTTCTATTCCAATTAAAGCTCTGTATTCTCCTCTTTTCGTTAGTGATTTATTATATATGCCTATAATTACATTATTAATTTTGTTTTCATTTTCATCATTAATAACAGTTACCTCTTCTGGTTTAATTCCAATAAGCATTCCATTTTGTTTTCCTAATGAAGAAAATGGTATTACTTTTAATTTTGATATATATTTATTTTTTACTTCTTCAGATATATTTTCAAAATCACCTCCTAAAATGTTTTCTAAATTATTCAAAATTTCTTTTGGCATGCAATCATATAAAAGTGTATGTTCTACAACAATTACAGGTGTATTTGAAATTGGTTCTTTTAGCAAATTACCTGTATCAATCATTGCTTTAGTTTCAATTTCTACTTTATTAATATTTATTTTTATTGTGCAAAACATATCTTTCTTTGATATTTTAGATTTTACTAATTTAAAAGATGTAACAATTACTACAAACGCCACAATTGTACCTAATATAATTGTTTTTAAAGGATATGTTCCTAAAAACAGACCATTTTTCATTAAAATATCTTGTGGTTTTACTATATAAATTAATGCAAATGCCGCTCCTCCAAAAACAAATGATGTCATATAAAAAATCACTAGATATTTCCACATATTTTTAACATTTTGTGGATTATATGCGATATATACAATTATTACTGATAATATTATTTTTAAAATAACACTTGAATACATTTCTAATATTGACATATATGCAATTATAGAATATATCGCACCTAAACTACTTGCCAATATTAGTCTTATATGTTTTACTTTTACTTTTATAATAATACTTGTTGCAAATAAGATAATATAATTCATTATTAAATTTTCAATAAATACCACATCTATATAAATTGTCATGCTATCACCTGTGCAAATATTTTACTACTATTGTTTTGAAAATGTTGTCATATCTTATTGCAGAAAAAAAGAAATAATCGATTATTTTCGATTATTTCTTTTTCATTTATATATAATTTGATCTTACATATTTTTATTTTTATTTTTTCTTAGGAAAGAAGGTATGTCTAAGTCATTTTGTGATGAACTAGATTCTGAGCTAGCTGGTATAGAATTAATTTTCTTCTCCCATGTTTTTGAAACTATATTATCTACTCCAATACTTGTTATAGTTTCATTTTTTTCAAATCCTGTTGCAATTACAGTAATTTGTATTTCATCTGTCATACTTGAATCTGTAACTGTACCAAATATAATATTTGCTTCTGGATCTACACTGCGTTGAACAAGTTCTGCTGCTGTATTAACTTCGTGTAATCCTAAATCTTCTCCACCAGTAATGTTAATAATTACTCCTTTTGCTCCTTCTATTGATGTTTCTAATAATGGACTTTGAATAGCTTCTTTTGCAGCATCTTCTGCTCTGTTTTCTCCAGATGCTTTACCAACCCCCATATGTGCCATTCCTTGGTTTAACATTATTGTTTTTACATCTGCAAAGTCTAAGTTTACAAGTCCTGGTATTGCAATTAAATCTGATATTCCTTGAACACCTTGTCTTAAAATATCATCTGCCATTTTGAAAGCTTCAATAATAGATGTTTTTCTATCAATTATTTGTAGTAATTTATCATTTGGTATTACAACTAATGTATCTACTTTTCCTTTTAAGCTTTCAATTCCACGTTCTGCTTGTGAAAGTCTTTTCTTTCCTTCAAAAGTAAATGGTTTTGTAACAACACCTATTGTTAATATTCCCATTTCTTTTGCAGCTTGTGCTACTATTGGTGCAGCTCCTGTACCTGTTCCTCCACCCATTCCGGCTGTAACAAATACCATGTCTGCTCCTCTTAATACTTCTGCTACTTCTGCTTTGCTTTCTTCTGCTGATTGAGCTCCAATATCAGGGTTTGCTCCTGCTCCTAATCCTCTAGTTATTTTTTCTCCTATTTGTATTTTTGTGTTTGCTTTTGAAGTTTGAAGAGCTTGTCTATCTGTATTTACCGCAATAAAGTCTACACCTTTTATTCCTGCATCTATCATTCTGTTAACAGCATTATTTCCTGCTCCTCCAACACCTATAACTTTAATGGTAGCTGTTCCATCCATCATTGTCATGTTGCTATCATCATTATATTCCATCATTTAGTTCTTCCTCCCTTATTTAATATATATATTTTAAAATTTAATAACTTAGTTTAATAGTTTTATGAATAGAAAAATTCTTTAATTCTTTCAAAAATTGTACTTATAATACTTTCATCATTTTGTGTATCTATATCACTTGAAACAGTTTTTGCAAAAGGTCTTGCTGCTATATATCTAATCAATGCATAACTTGTTCTGTAGTTAGGTTTTACTGTACTAACTGCTCTACCTGTTGATATTTTTACAGGTATATTTAAGTTAATTTTTCCTGCTACATCACTTTTATTTATATTTACTATTCCTTGTCCAGTTAATACAACATTATTTATTTTGTTTTTTATTCCTTGATTTGTTATATCTTTATTTACAATTGAAAAAATTTCTTCGATTCTAGCTTCTATTATTTCTATTAATTCTGAACTTTTTATAATTCTATTTTTTTTGTCATCTTTTGATGTGTTTAGAATTATATCATTATCATTATCTATAAATGATTTTAAAGCTAATCCGTATTGTCTTTTTAGTTTATCCGCTTCTTCTTGTGAAATATTTAGTACTAAAGCTATGTCATTTGTTATATTATCTCCTCCTACTGGAATAGAATTTGTATAAACAAATGTTGAGCCTTCGAATACCCCTATATCTGTGTTTCCTGCACCTATATCTAGTAGCATTACATTATCATGTAATTCGTTTTTATCTAAAACTAAATTTCTTTCTGCTAATGTAATTGGTACTATTCCATCTATTTCTAACCCAGCTCTTTTAAATATGCTATTTAACTGTCTAACATATCCTTTATCTGCTAAAATCACTTGTGCACTCATTGTAAAGTTAGAGCTTAAGTTTCCTACTGGATCTGTAACAACTGTCCCATTGTCTAAAATTATTTTATCTGGAACTATATCTATTAAAGTTTTTTCATCAGGAATTTCTATATCTTTTACTTGCATAATTGCATTTTGAACATCTTTTACTGATATTCCTGAATATCTATCTTTTACTTCTTTTGTAATACTATTTTGAACTATTGTTACATGTTTTCCAGGAATAGTTACATATGCTGAATTTATTTTTAAGTTTGTTTCATCTTCAGCATCTTTAATTGTTTTAGCTACACATAGGCATATTTCTTCTTCGTCTATTATTTTTCCTTTCTTTAGTCCACTACATTTATATGAGGTATTGCTTATGATTTCAATTTGTCCAAAGTTGTTTACTTCTCCAACAACTGTGCAAACTTTACTTGTTCCTATGTCAATACCTACTATGATATCACCTATTGCCAAGTTAATTCCTCCATTTTTTTGTATATTTTTTTCTAAGTGTATATATATTACATTTTAAAAAAAATGTCAATAGAATTTGTTATATTTTTGTAATATTTTTGTAACACTTCTGTAATATTGTCTTTTTAAATAATTTAAAGCAGGCTTTTATTCCTGCTTTTGTGTAATCATATTATTAACTTTGTTCTTTTTTTGCTTTGCCTTTCTTCATTTTTATTATTGTTGACCATTTATCAACATAGTACCTTCTTATAATAGCTAAGTTTACGAACATTCTTCCTACAAATACTACAATTGCCGCTAAATATATATCAATATTTAATTTCTGTCCTAATATTGTTAGTAATATTGCAAGTATTGCATTACCAAAAAAGCCTGTTACAAATATTTTTAAATTAAAATTTTTATTTATTACTGAAGTTATTCCTCCAAATACAGAATCCAAAGCAGCAATTATAGCAATTGCTAAATAACTTGAATATGTATATGAAATTATAGGTGCATTCATTCCTATTAATACTCCCGCAATACATCCTATTAATATAGCTATAAAAATCATATTTTTTCCTCCTCTTATTAACTATTTTTAATTCATATATTTAATTTTTATTTCTTTATTATATTTATTTAAAAATACATTTATTTTTGAATTTTGAAATGATTTTTCATTAAAAGTCATATCTTTTAAATAACTATATTTATCTTGATGTTTTTCTAACAAAAAGTCATCTTTTGTTTTTTCAACAGATTCTTTTGTAAAACAATAAACATAATCATACGAAACAAATTCACTCAATTCAGCTGCATGGCTTTTATAAAAAATAGATCCTTTTTTGACATATTTAGGGAAATCATATAAATATAAGTGGATATTTTCATTATTATAATCTATTTCTCTTAAATAAGCACTTGCACAGCCTTCTTTGATATCGTTTATGAATTGCTTAATGTTTCTTTCACAATGATATAGTAGTAAACACAATAATACTTCAGCATCTATAATAAAATTTTTATCAATTTTTTGTGATTCTTTTTGTAAAGTATTCTTCATAATGTCAAATCGTTCATTTAAACTTCTATCCATTAGATCAGGTATATCAATAATAACATTCATACATTCTAAATAATTTTTTCTAAAACCTTCATCTACATTTTTATCTGATGAAAAAACTAAAATAAAATGACCTTCTTTTGATTGTAATGTTATTAAATCGTAGATAATTGCTCGTTTATCTCGTGATATTAAATGAACATTATCAACAAACATAATTCCATCTTCGACCTGCTTTAATAAAGCAGCACTTTTTATAACATCTATCAAGTCATTTTCATGGTTCATATAATATTTACAATTAAGTTTGAGCAATTGAGCCTTTTTAGAAACCATTTTTCTTTCTTTAACATATTCAAATAACGTTTGAACAAAAAAGCTTTTTCCAACACCACTTGATCCAATAAAAAGAAACATATGCTTTTTATCTGGATATATCAATTCTGACTTTACCTTCTTTATAGCATTTTTTAAACTATCATTACAACCAATCATTTTTTGAAATACTAAATCATATTTCTCATTTGATTGATTGAGATTTATTAATCTATATAATACAGGTCTTCCATCTATCTTTTCTAATTTATTGTCCTTAACCAACTGATTAAGTATAGATGATATGTTCGTTCTTTGCATATGAAAATGATCAACTAATTCTTGAGTTGTAAAAAGCTTTTCTTTATCAGCAACACTAACTGTTCTTTGCATATATGATAAAATTAAATCTTTCTTTTTCATGCATAATCACCCTCCTATAACTTCTAAAAAAACCTCTAATAAAATTATTTGATTTATTATAATTATTGTAAAAGCAATTGACTTTCAGATAATCCTTTTGAAATCAATTTTGTTATAAATTGAATCATATTTTCCACAGGTATTTTCCTCCCATCAATGATCCATTGACTATATATCATTATAAAACTACCATATAAATATGATACAAAAATATTAGCCTCGTAATCCTGACAC
>USQA01000027.1 GCA_900556695.1 uncultured Clostridium sp. | reverse complement strand
AAAAATGCAATTTATAATTATAGGAATCTATTTATTATTAACAATGTCTGGACTTATACTAATGAAACTAGGTGGAAATACAGGAAAATTTGCAATGGTTGAAGGTGACATTAATTTTGGAATAAGTCCTGTAAGTTTATTAGGATTTATATGTTATATAGGAAGTTTTTTCTTATATACAAGAATGGTAGTAATGTTTGATTTAAGCTACATAACACCACTTTGCACAGGAATTGTACAAATATTAACATTAATAGCTTCAAAAGTAATATTTAAAGAAAACATTACAATTCAAGGAATTGTAGGAGCAAGTATTATTATTATAGGTTTGTTAATAATGAACTGGAAAAGGGGATAAAATGAAGAAAGTCTTAAAAAAATTATCAGCATACTTTCTTGTTTATATTGGAGTAACAATAATGTTTTTAGCCCTAATTTTAGGAACATATATGTTACCAAATACAAGAATAAGGGGGCATGTTGAGGAGTCAGTAGCTTTGTTAAAGAATGAAGGATTAGGATATGCTCCTATATTTCAATCAGCAAGTGCAACTCTAGATACACATACAGATGCGTTAATCTTGAATATAGCTATGAACAAAGGAATGCAAGAAGGAGAAAGCAATATAAAAAATGCAGTAGAAAACTCTTTTTATGAAGACTCATCTAAAGCAGGTGTATCATCATTAGAAAATGCTATAAGTGATAGCATAATAAATAATCACGAATATTCAAGATATTGGCATGGAATACAAGTTTTAGTAAGACCATTACTATTGTTTTTTAATTATTCAGAAATAAGATATATACTTGTGATAATAACATTTGCTTTACTTGGAATTGTATTTTCAATGATAGGAAAACAACTAGGAATAAAATATAGTATAGCATTTGCTATAACAATATCATTAATGTTTGTAACATTAATACCAGCATCTATACAATATAGTAGTATTTTTTTAGTATTACTTATATCAATGATAGCAGTAATGTTATTATATAAAATGAAAAAAGAAAATTATATATCATTATTATTTTTGGTAATAGGTGGAATAGCAACATTTTTTGATTTGCTAACATATCCATTAGTTACACTAGGAATACCATTAGTATTAGCTGTTTTACTTGAAAATAAAAAAGATAAAAAATTATTAGAGCAAATTTTATTTATAATTAAGTTAGGAATATTATGGGCAATAGGGTATGGACTATGGTTCTTTACTAAATGGGTTGTAGCATCAATCATTTTAAATAAAGATGCAATAACATTAGCAATAAATGAAATATTATTTAGAGTAAATGGAACAGCAGCTAAACCAGTAAATAGATTTGATGCAATAAAAGATAATGTTGGATATTTCTTTATATCAGTTGCGAAAAATTCATTAATTGCAATAAGCGCAATATTAATAGTTGGAATAATTTTATACCATAAAAAACTTTCAAAAGTCAAAAATATAATATCACTAATATGTATCGCAACAGTTCCATATATATGGTATGTAGTTTTTGCTGGCCATTCCACAATACATTGCTGGTTTACAAACAAGATTCAAGCAATGAGTGTATTTGCAATTTTATGTGGAATGTTTTACATGATAGATACAGATAAAATAGGTAAATATATTAAAAAGATAAAATGTGGGGGAAAAAGTGAAAACAATAGTTAAAGAAAATAAGAACTTAATATTGGAATTTATTATTAGTGTGATAATAACAAAATTAGGAATAGGACTATTTGGAATAGAAAATAATTCAATATATGTAGTAATAGCAGTTTCAATAATAATGTTATTAATGGATAAATTAGTAAAAGATAAAGACTATTTAAAAAACAAAAAAGAAATTATTCCATTAATAATATATGCACTTTTGATATCAATAGTTTTTACAATACAATCTAAAATAACTTTTAATGGAGATGTAGGCTTAAGTTATTTAGAAAATACATTTTCAAATTTTGAAATATTAGATATAGCTAAAATTTTAGTAGTATTTGTAATTACAACATTAATAACTTTGAATATAGGAATATTGTATAAGAATACAAAATTTTCAATATTAGACACAATAGATAAAGAAAAATTAAAAACTAAAAGCGCAATAAAATATTGGTGTATATTTAGTATTTTTGTTGCTATACCATATTTATTATATTTGCTAACATATGCACCTGGAGCAGTTCTTGGAGATTCATTGACATCAATAGTGCAAGGATGGGGAGATGTACCTTTCAACAATCATCATCCAGTATTGTATTCTATGTTTGTGGGAATCTTCATGAGAATAGGAAGAATGCTAAACAATAATAATATAGGAACAATGTTGTATTCAACAGCGCAAATGTTAATTATGTCAGGAATTATAGGATATTTCTTGGTTTGGCTAAAAAAACATAATGTTAAAATGAAATATATATTATTAACATATTTGTTCTTTGTTGCAAATACAATATTTGCAGCTTATGCAATTATTATGTGGAAAGACCCACTATTTTGCGGTTTCATATTTTTGATGACATTATTTTTATATGATATAATAAGTCAAAATGGAGAGCCCTTAAAACATTTTTATGGGATTTTTAAATTTGTGATATTAAGTGTATTAATTGCATTTTTTAGGAACAATGGAATTTACATAGTAATAGGCATGTATATAGCAATATTAATTTGGTCTAGAAAGAAATTGCTTATATTTAATATTGTAAATACAATTACGGTAATTGCCATAATTATTATACAAGGACCAATATATACAAAATTAGGAATTATATCTCCTACAGAAGAATCACTTGCAATACCTATGCAACAAATAGCAAGAACAATAACTTATGATGGAGAAATAACACCAGAACAAGAAGAATTTTTAAATAAAATATTACCAATAGAAAAATGGAAAAGTAAATATGAACCATGTGTGGTAGATTCAATAAAATGGGATCCGGATTTTAATAAAGAGTTTCTAACAGAAAATAAAACTGAATTTATAAAAATTTGGGCACAGATGTTGCCAAAGAATTTTGCAGAATATGTAAAAGCATATTTAATGGATACTTATGGATTTTGGAGTATTGAAACAAAAAATAAATTTGGATTTGTAGATACTTATATTATAAAAAATGATTTTGGAATTGAAAGAAAAGACTGTATAAAAAGTCTAACAGGAAAATCAATTGGAAATTTATTTACGAAGCCAGACTTTCTAGGAGCAGGAACAGTGCTTTGGATTTTAGTATTATCAGGTGTTTTACTAATAATAAATAAAAAAACAAAATACATATTTGTATTATTACCATGTTTAATAAGTTGGGTATCTATTATGGTAGCAACTCCAGTTGCATTTAGCTTGAGATATGTATTTATGATGGTGTATTCATTACCATTGATAATCATGTTACCATTTATGACAAAAAATAAAGAAAATTATTAAAAATTATAAATATTATAAACAATATACGAGGGGGAAAGTAAAAATGAAAATAGCAGTATTAATACCATGTTACAATGAAGAACTTACAATAGAAAAAGTAGTAAAAGATTTCAAAAAAGAATTACCAGAAGCAGACATATATGTATATGACAACAATTCAAAAGATAAAACAGTAGAACTAGCAAAAAAAGCAGGAGCAATAGTAAGATATGAAAACAGACAAGGAAAAGGAAATGTTGTAAGAACAATGTTTAGAGAAATAGATGCAGACCTTTACGTAATGGTAGATGGTGATGACACATATCCAGCAGAATTTGTACACCAACTAATTGAACCAGTTGTAAATGAAGAAGCAGACATGACAATTGGAGACAGACTATCAAATGGAACATATCAACAAGAAATAAAGAAAAACTTCCATGAATTTGGAAATAATATAGTAAGGGGGTCAATAAACCTATTATTCAACTGCAAATTAAAAGACATAATGACAGGATACAGAGTATTTAGCAGAACATTTGTAAAAAATATGCCTGTAATGAGTCCGAATTTTGAATTAGAAACAGAAATGACATTATTTGCATTAGACAAAAGATTTAGAATAAAAGAAATACCAATAGTATTTAGAGAAAGACCAGAAGGAAGTGAATCTAAAATAAATACATTTTCAGATGGAATTAAAGTATTAAAAACAATAATAAAAATGTTTAAAGACTTTAAACCAAGACAATTTTTCTGGATTTCAGCATTAATAATTGCAATAATAGGACTTATAATTGGAGTTCCAGTTATTGTAGAATTTGCAAAAACAGGCTATATAACAAAAGTTCCATCAGCTATTTTAGCAACAGGAATTATGACAATTGCACTAATAATAGCACAATGTGGGGTTATATTAGATACTGTTGTAAAACAAAATAGAGAAAATTATGAATTACAATTATTAAGATATTTGCAAATAGAAAAAATAAAAAAATAAAAATGCAAAAGACATAAGAATATTCTTGTGTCTTTTATGTTGAAAATGAAAAAAAACATTGTAAAGAAAAGGAGAAAATGATATACTTATGATGAAATTTAATATTAGGTGGGATATTATGAAACATATAATAAAGATTAGAATATTAATAGCAATAATATTTGTTATTTTTACAATATTATTAGGATTAAAAAATAATTCAAATGCTATAGAACAAGAAGAATTCGTAGAAAATCCAAAAATTTTAAAGATAAAAATGGAATATAAATATGATATTAATAATAATACAGTTACTGGAAAGATAATATCAAATAATCCATTAAAAAACACAAAAAAAGCATGGAAATTAAGTGAAGATAAATTAATATATACAAATGAAATGTTAAAAGAAAATGGAGCTTATAATACTATTGTAGAAGATATATATGGAAACAAAAAGGAAATTGGAATAAATGTAACATTAATAGATGATAAAGCGCCTATAATAAATATGGAATATAATTATGATAAAAATACTAACACTGTAATAGGAATAATGCATTCAAATGAGGAGTTAAAAGATACAAAGAAATCATGGAAATTAAGTCAAGATAAATTAACATATATTAATTCAGAAATGAAATCAAATGGTTCATATTATACAATAGTAGAAGATAAATGGGGAAACAAAACAAATGTATTAATAGATGTTAAATTAATAGATGATAAAGGTCCTGTAATAAAAATGGAATATAAATATAATGAAGATACTAATACTGTAATAGCAATAATGCATTCAAATGAAGAATTGATAGATACAAAAAAAACATGGAAACTAAGCCAGGACAAATTAACCTATATAAGTTCGGAGATGAAAAAAAATGGTTCATATTATACGTCTGTAGAAGACAAATGGGGAAATGAAACAAAAATACAAATAAAAATAGATAAAATAGATGATAAACCTCCTAAAATAACAATGGAATATGTATATAATAGTGATAATACAATAACAGCAATAATGCATTCAGATGAGGTGATGGGCGATACAAAACCAACATGGAATTTGAGTGAAGATAAATTAACATATACAAAGATTTTTGTAGGAAATAATGAATATTCAACACCAGTACAGGATAAATATGGAAACGAAATTTGGATAAAAATTAAAATGAAAACAAAAACATTCACATATACAAATCAAAAAGGTCCTAATATAACAGTAAAATATTTATACGACTCAAATGAAAAAGTGACAGTTTATATTGTATCAGATAAAAAGCTAAAAAATACAAAACCAACATGGAAATTATCAAAAGATCAGCTTATCTATACAAAAGTATTTACAGATAACAACAATTATACCACAAGTGTAACCGACATTGATGGAAATACTGTAAATGTGAGCATTTTAGTAAACTTTTTTAAAGATACTTTAAAAGGAATTGATGTTTCAGAATATCAAAAAATAATTGATTGGCAAACAGTTAAAAATTCAGGGATAGATTTTGCTATAATAAGAGTAGGATATAGAGGTTGGGGAACAGGAAGATTAGTTGAAGATATGTTTTTTGATAGAAATATAAGAGCTGCTACAAAAGTTGGAATGGATATAGGATTGTATTTTTTTACACAGGCAGTAACAGTTGAAGAAGCAAGAGAAGAAGCTAGATATACTTTGAATTTACTTTCAAGATATAATGTACCAATAAGATATCCAATTGCAATAGATACAGAAAGAACACCAGTGGGAAACGGAAGAGGAGATAGGATTTCAAAACAATCAAGAACTAAAATTGTGCAAGCGTTTTGCCAGGAAATTGAAAAATCAGGATATAAATCAATGATATATGGTAATAGGAATTGGTTACTAAATGATTTAGAAATAGAAAAATTAAATAATTATGATATATGGCTTGCAGATTACATAAATTCAACAAACTATCAATATCCATATACAATTTGGCAATATACAAGCGGAGGAACTGTAAATGGAATAGGAGGTAGAGTAGATATGAATATAGGATATAAAAGGTATTAAAAAGTTTATAGGTATAACATAAAACCTAAATATATAATTAAGGAAACTAAAAAGTGATATTAAAAACTATAATATGCATAATTAGCTTTTTTATAATAACTTATAGAATAGGACTAATAACTGCAAAGTTTCAAACAATAACTTGAAAATGACAATTACTTTGCTTTTGAAAGATAGAATATTAGAAATATTTATATTTGGATTAATAACTTTATTTGCATTATTACAAATAATTTTATTTCCAAGTATAATATTTCATATTAAATTTATAATTCCATATGTAATAATATGTGTTACAGTAATTATATTAGTAGTTAGTAGCTTTGTAATAGTAAAGCAAAAAGAAGAAAAAAGAATTTGGAATAAAGTAATTAAAGAGGTAAAGAAACAAAAAAAAGAAGATGTGATATTAAATATTATTGTTATTACAATAATATTTATTCAAGCAATGGTATCAAGTTATTTGTTCAGGGAAAATGCAGATGATTCATTTTATGTTAGTCTTGCAACACAAAGTATAGATAGTGATAGTTTATACATGGAAGATCCAAGTTTGGGATTAAAAAGAGAATATACATTGTTGAGTTCATTTGAACAAATATCGGCATATGAATTAGGGATTGCGATGATAGCAAAAACATTTTCAGTGCCATCAGCTAGTTTATTCCATTCTATATTGCCTTTTATATTTATTATATTTTCATATATGGCATATTATTACTTAATAAATATAATTACCAAAGATAAAAAATATTCAAAGATATTTTTATTAATACTATCAATAATATTTTTATTTACAGGATTTTCGTCAAAATTTAGAACGGGATGCTTATTATATAAAGGATGGCAGGGAAAATGTGTATTTTTAAATTTTGGGCTTACGATATTGTGGTCTTTATTATTAGAAAGAAATGAAGATAAAAATAAAAGATTATTGATATTAATAATACTTAATAATATTGCTAATGTCTTTTTGTCATCAACTGCAATATTTATGGTAGCATTTACTTATATAGGATTTGGAATTATAAATTTGATAAAAAGAAAGTGGAAAGAAATAATATGGTTAATAATATCGTTTTTACCAATTATATTTTATACGGTAACTTTAATAATATTAATGAAAACTACCAATTTAACTACTAATATAGAATTTACTGAGCAAAACATAAAAGAATTAGTATTATTATATGGAAGTAAAAAATATTTGTTATTATATGCAATTTCATTTTTATTAATTATAATTTTAGGTAAAAAAAGAGATAGAATATTTTTTGTAATAATTCCAGTAATTAATGCATTAATAATTTGGAATCCATTATTTATAAATATAATAGCTAAGTATTTAACAAGCTCTGTTACATTTTGGAGAGTGTTATGGCTATTACCAATAGAAACAAGCATAGCATATTCAATAACATTAATAATACGAACAGTAACAAAAAAACAATATAAAATTTTATCGCTAATATTTGGTATGACTATAATAATTGCATGTGGAAAATTTGTATATAGTAAAGAAAATGGATTTACATATCCTGAAAATTGGGAGAAGATACCACAATATATAATAGATCAAACAAATTATATATTAGAAAATTCAGAAAAAAAGGATAAAATAATGGTAATGGCACCGGGAGAACCATTGCATAGTTGTACAATTAGACAAATAACACCTAAAATAGAATTATTATATTCTAGAATAATGTATTTTGATGATTTACTAACGTATGAAGAAATATGTGAAAGATCAGAGTTATATAATGTATATACATATGGTGTTCCACAATTTTCACAAAATGAATTTAATCAAAAAGTAGAAAGTTTAGGCATAGATTGGATAATAATTCCAAATGACCAAAATGACTTGAAAAAATATTTAGAAAATACTATAATGAAAGAGAAAAAGGAAATAAAAGATTATATTTTGTATAAAAATGAGATGAGGAAATGAATAAAATGAAAGTTAAAGTAAAAAAGATAATTGCTGTTTTTGCATTAATAGTATTGATAAATAATGTTATGTATTGTGCAGATATAATAGAAAAAAAAGACAATATTATAAATACAAAAAATTCAACGAATGAAAATACATTAAAAATAACGACAGAATTTATATATAATGAAAAAACAAATAAAGTAACAGGAAAAATTTATTCAAATAATCCTTTAAAAAATACAAAAACATCATGGACACTAAGTGAAGATGGTTTAACATATACTAATAATAATTTTACGGAAAATGGTTCATATTATACAACATTTGAAGATATATATGGTAACAAAGAACAAGTTTTAATAAAAGTTACAGGGATAAGGGAAAAACTAAAAATAACAACAGAATTTATATATAATGAAAAAACAAATAAAATTAATTCAGATGGAACTGTAACAGTAATAATGCATTCAAATGAACCATTGGGAGAAACAAAATCAACATGGACATTAAGTGCGGACAAGCTAACATATACAAAGACTTTTAGTGAAAGTAAAAATTATACAACACCAGTAGAAGATATATATGGAAATGCAGTAGAAGTAAAAATAGTAATAAGAATTAATAAAGATATAAAAGATTTTACTACAATAGATGAATCAAAATATCCGGGATTTAAATCAGAGTTACAAAAATTGAAAAATAAGCATCCAAATTGGAATATAAAAGTATATTATACAAATATAAAATGGGAAGATTTTATAAATGAAGAAGATAAAATGATATATGGGTCACCTAGAAGTTTAACACAGTATCCATATCTAAACGAATGGTGTAAAGGAACAGAAAAATATGATGTAAATCAAGATTGGTATAGAGCAACAAAAAGTGCAATAAGATATATGGCTGATCCAAGAAATAGTATGAGTGAAGCATGGTTTTTTCAATTTCAAGATTTGTCTTCATCATCAGGAACAAGAACAGAAATTGAAAAGATGACTGAAGGAACTTTTTTACATACCGATTCTGTAATAACAGAGATTTTGAAAACATCTAAAGAGCAAGTGATAAGTCCATTTCATATAGTATCGAGGATAATACATGAACAAAAGGCTGATGGAAGCGGAGTAATGAATGGATATGAATATTTAGGAAAGAAAGTATATAATTTATTTAATATAAATGTAAGTGGTAATACATCTAATGGAATTCTTGCAGGAGCAAGACATGCATATAGTCAAGGATGGTTTACGCCGGAAGCTTCAATAAAAGGAGGCGTTGAATTTTTAACAAAGAACTATATTGATGTAGGTCAATCAACATTGTATTTTCAAAAATATAATGTTATAAATAAGAACAATTTATACGGAAATCAATATATGCAAAATATAAGAGCAGCAAATGATGAAGGAAATAGAATTTATAATTCATATGTGAAAAGTGGAATATTAGATAGCCATTTTGAATTTGTTGTTCCATTATATGAAGGTATGCCATCATCAGCATGTCCAAGACCAAAAGATTCGCTAGGAAGATAATAAACAAATAAAAGTACAAGAAGAGTCTTGTGCTTTTATTGTTTTGATGATATTATAATTTATAAATATAAAAAGGAGAAGATAATGAAAAAGCATATTAAATTATTTATTACTAGTTTGATTTCTTGTTTACCATTTTTTTCTGCTGATCATGTAATTTTAAATGAAGAGATTATTGAAGAGGTAAAAAATCTAGATTTTTTTACATGTAATTTTTATAAGATAGGTAATAATTATGAAAATGC
>USQA01000026.1 GCA_900556695.1 uncultured Clostridium sp. | reverse complement strand
AAATGTAGAAAAATCAGCATTTAATAATTTTAATAAAATCATCCCTATACTTTCTGCATAATGAATATATATAGTAGATGGTTGTTTACGAATTTCTTTTTTATTTGTGCATTTTATTTTTGTAATATCTTTTTCTAAGTTCAAATATAGCCTTGTTTCATCATCTTTATGTTCTTTTCTTGTAACACCATATAAATAAAGAGGTGTTGAATAATATTCTTCTCTTTTTTCTTTATTAAACCAAATATAAAAACTATCAAAAAAATTTTTCTCTGGCAAATTTGCTTTCATTTCAATATTCCTCCGATTTAATGTTAACAATTTTTATTTTTTTATAATTTGTTATTGACATCTTATAATTATTATACTATAATGTTATCGTTATTACAATAGTTTTGCAAATAAAAATTGCAAACAAGAAAAAGTACATTGAAAAACACACTAAAAAATAGTGTTATATGAAAGTATTATGGAACACAATAATGATACTTCGGCTTGGCTTAACATGATGTTGAGGAGTTGCTCGGCTGATAGCGGAGAGGTGAAATTCCTATGTAGGTAAAACTATCTATAATATTCCCTTAAGTAGATGGGACGGGGTAAATATAATCTACTAATCATATGCAAAATGTTGATTTTGAAAGATAAGGAGGAATGCGATGCAAAATAACAATTACACTGGGGAAATGTTTGCTGATTATCCTGATGTTGTTGATGTGTCTGGACTACAATCAATGCTTGGTAATATTGGCAGACAAACGGCATACGAATTAGTACGAAAAGGTACTATTAAAGCAATTAAAGTTGGAAAGCTATACAGAATACCTAAGATAAATGTTATCGCTTTTTTAACTAAAAATACTGTTTAAAAATAAGAAAGGAGATTTTAATGTATAACATTACAGCATATTTAACAATTAAGAATAAGACCTTTTATACAGTATTAACTTACTATGTAGATGGCATTAGAAAAATGAAATGGGTATCTACAGGATTTAAAGAAAATGAAAGTAAGAAAAAAGCTGAAAGGAAACTTATTCAAATAAGAGATGAATTTAAAAATAAACTAGAAACAATCACAATTACAAAAACAGAAGATAAAAAAGTACAAATATCATTTGCAGACTTTATGATCAAATGGCTTGATATGATAAAACATCAAGTTGAAGAATCTACATATACAGGTTATAAAAGACAAATCGAAGGCAGAACAAAAGAATATTTTACTAAAAATCCAGTAATGCTTGAAGATTTAAAACCAGTACATATTTTAGATTTTTATAATTGGTTATATTCTCAAGGATTAAAAGGAACTACTGTTACAAAATATCATGCTAATATTAGAAAAGCATTAGATTATGCAGTGCAAACAGACTTAATACAAAGTAATCCAGCCATAAAAGTTGGTAGACCACAGCAACAGCAATTTATTGCTGATTACTACAATGAAGAAGAATTAAACAATTTATTTAAAGTTGTAAAAGACACTACTTTAGAACTAATAGTTTATTTAACTGCTTTTTATGGATTACGAAGAAGTGAAGTTTTAGGTATTAGGTGGTCTGCAATAGATTTTGAAAATAAAACAATTACAATAAATCATAAAGTAGTAACAGTTACAAATGAAAATGAAGATAGTAAAACAAAAACTAAAACAATTACTAAAAGAAAAACAAAGAATAAGTCTAGTTATAGAACATTACCTTTATTTAAAGAAATTGAAGAACTTTTACTATACACTAGAAAAATGCAAGAATACTATATGTCTATATTTAAAGATAGTTACAATAAAAAATATAAAGATTATGTTTGTTTAGATGAATTGGGAAATTTGAGAAAACCCGATTATGTTAGTCATAAGTTAAAACAAATATTAAAGAATAATGGTTTGAGAGAAATAAGATTTCATGATTTAAGACACAGTTGTGCAACATTACTTGTTAAAAAGGGAATATCTTTAAGAGAAATACAAGATTGGCTAGGGCATTCAAGTTCTAAAACAACAGAAAGATATGCACATTTGGATTCGAGTACAAAAATTAAATCTGCAACAGCTATTGAAAATGCATTAAGTTTTAATGGCAATAAAAAAGATATATTAGATCTGGACTCTAATATACCTAAATAATTAAGTATTTTTCAAAATTGTTAGAAATTTGTTAGAAAAATCTAGCAATTTTATTATAAAAGCATCAAGGCTAATTCTCTCAAACTCCTTGATGCTCTTATGGTGCAGATGGCCGGAATCGAACCGGCACGGTGTTTAACCACCGCAGGATTTTAAGGATTTATCGTAATCCATCTTTTACCATTAGATAACCAATTTTACTCGTAATTAATAACCTTTCAAAACTGCTTGTCTGTAAGCAGATTATAACACAAATATTGATAAATGTGCAAGTAAATATAAAAATTCTCTTTTCTAAAATCTAGTATTAAGTGTTAGAACTATGTTAGAACTTTTGATAGAATAACAGTCTAACTTATCTCTGATATTTAAAAATCAAATTTTGCGATTTTAGTAAATTATATTATAAAATTACACTCTCTTCAATTTTAAATGGCTATAAATCCATTTTGAGAGCAAATTAAATAATAATATAAACGATAAAGTCCGTTTGTAGAATAAAAAACTACAAATGGGCTTTTTTGTCGTGCCAAAGAGAATTGCCACAAACTCTTAAAAAGTGATAGGTGTAATGAGCCGATGCTATAAAGTCCATTCGTATTTGTATAAGCAGTCTAATTATACAAAATGCGTAAGTGAGATCTTAGAACAAAAACTCACAATAAATTAAAGAGTATTCGGTGGCAAAACTTGAAATGGATTTGTAATTGTAAAAAGTTTGGGCAAGTATGAACAAAGATATTTCTTTTATAGAAGTATCAGCAATTATAGTAGTAATATTACTGCTTACTAGACTACCTATGAAACGAGGCGAACGACCGACGGTTTCAGCTTATATAGGTGTAATAATTCAATTTTCTACAAATGGGATTATTACACCTAATTCACTTTAGCTCTCTCCCTCTGGTTTCTACTTAGTAGTCGCTAAAGTGAACCTAGTAAGAAAAATTTATTTTTCTTGCTAGGATTTCATAAAAATTGCGACAAGCATTTTTATGAAAAAACCTAAAAAATGTAATTAGCATTTTTTAGGCAAAGGGGTGTGGGGAAAAATTTAATTTTCCCTGCCACACGACAAACTTGTTTGTCTAGTGTGTTAGACATTGAAACAATATCTTGAGCAAAGAAGGAGGTGCAAGGAGATATGAGTTACGCTATTGTAAGAAATGAAAAATTAACAAGAGCAGAAATAAATGGGAAATGTACCCACAATGATAGAAAAGCAAAAAATCACTCTAATAAGGATATTGATCCAACTAGAACACATTTGAATTATTATATAAAGAAAAATGAGTTCACATACACAAAAGAATTTGATGAGTATATGAAAGAGAATAATCCACAAGGACATCTTAAAAGCAATAGTATTGTAATGTGTCAAATGATATTTACATCAGACTAAAATTGGAGAAAAGGAAACAAAAAGATATTTTGATGAATGTTATAAATTTATTTGCAATTATAAAGATCTCGGAGAAAAGAATATAATAGCAGCAGTAGTGCATTTAGATGAGGGAGCACCACATATGCATTTAATGTATGTTCCTATTATTCATACAAAAGATAAAGAAGGCAATAATATTGATAAAATATGTGCCAGAGATTTTTGGAAGGGTCGTGATAGTTATAGAAAGCTACAAGATGCCTATTTTAATCATGTTAAGTTAAAAGGCTTTGATTTAGAAAGAGGAATGTTTGTTGAAGATACAAATAGAAAACATTATACCATTGCAGAATATAAGCAAATTACAAATTACGAAAATACTAAAAAAGTATTGAATAATATAAAATTAGAGTTACCAGATACTCCTGATATTACTGATATTAAAGTAAACAGATTATCTAAAAAAAGAGATGAAATAATTTTAGAAAAAATTATAAAACCTAAAGATGGTTTAATTAAAGAATTACATGCAGAAAATTTATCATTGCATAAAGAATTATCAAAGCAAGCCAAAGTGACTAATGAAGTTGAAAAATACCAAAGAGAAAGAGATTCAATTATTGCTGATAATAAGGCTTTGAATAATAGAGTACAAGAATTAGAACACGATTATAAAATGAAAAGTAATAATCTTGATTTTGACTATAATAACAGAAAATATGAATTAGAAAATGAATTTAAAGAAAAAGAATTTAACATAGAATATAAATACAAACATCAAATTAAAACATTAGAAAAGGAAAATAGTCATTTACACAAAATATTTAATAAATTCTATGAAACTGTTGAAAAATTTATTGATTGGATTTGCCAAAAATTTGGACTTGGAGAGTCAAAAGAATTAATTGAAAAATTTCAAGAAGATACCCATATTTTTATTGATCCAGAAAAACAATTACATTATGAAGAAAATATAAAGGAAGAAGAATTTGAAATATAAGTAAAGTGGGAGTTAGTTTCTTAACTCCCACCCACTCATTCATATTACGTTTTAGTTATTAGTTACAAAGTCTGGCAACTGCTCTTGCGTGAGCTTTTGACATTCGCCTGTTATTAAATTAAGCATTACATACCCATTTACATTGTAAGTTCCAAGAACCCAGCTTTTGTCGGCAACTGCGAAAAGTGCATATGGTGTATTGTCATCTGAAATTGTAATGTACAACTCTTTCAACTTCTGTGTCGGATATTCAGAACGTACGTCTGTTACATCTAATCCATACGAACAGGGTATAAAATTTGCTTCTGAATAATTGTCTTTATCAATAATTACAATACCCTTTCCATTGTCACCTCCACTAACAGTAAATATGTATTTACCATTATTGTAGGTTGGCCCTGATGCAGAATCTACCTTAAATAGGTTTTGAATTTCACTTGATGAAACAAACAATTTAACTTGCTTATCCTCTTGCACATCTGAGGTTGTGAGTGGCACACTATCTACCTTATTTAATGGTATACTAATCTTACTTCCAACAATACTATCTTGTATCCATAAGATAGCACTAATGACAACAACGGTTAGCATGATAGTGTATCTTACTTTACCCTGGTAACTCCATAAACACTGCAAAAGAAAGCAAAACATAATAAGTAGAAAAGATCCATACAAGCTTTGTCTAACACCACCTACAGCATATAGGAACATACTTAGTAAAAACACTCCAACAAAACATACAATTTCAATTGCTAAAGTGCCTTTCCAACTGTCGTTGTCAAATCCAATCTTTTCTCCGTGGTTGTTGAAAAGGTCTTTATGTTTAACTCCTTTCCAAAACCAAGGTCTTACCAGACAGGTAGAGCATAATGCCCAAACTAATGATAACAAGATCATCCGTAACATAAAAATTCCTCCTTTTAATTAGATGTCTACTTGTTATATATGATAAAACTAAAGGAGTAAGTATTCCTTACTCAATTAGTGAATTAAGGAAATAAGCAATACAAAAGTTATTACTTATATGATTTCATTATACAACAATTTTACATAATTTTCAAGTCTCTTGCTGGTTATACATACCATTTTTGAAAATTTACATTAATAATTAACTAATATATACAAAAAAATTTAAAAAAATAGGTTAAAAAATGAATTTTTAAAAATCATTTGACATATAATAAAAAATATAGTATACTATATTTAGCTTAAGCAAGAGAATAAATCGAAGAACTCGAATGTTCACAGAGATATGTTGACCACATATCTCATTTTTTTTGCAAAAAATAAAGGCAGTTGACCAGACTGCCTTTGATTAGTTTGTACTAATCCTGAGAATTTTGGTTTTCATCATTTTTACTATTACTAAGTAATAATAAAACAATTAATCGCCAAATTAAATCGAATGAACTCAAGACGTTCACCTCCTTTCTCAAAGATTTCCTTTGGAAAAGGATGGATTTATTATACTTTAATTTTATTTTAAAAACAATGCTTTTTCTACAATTTCAACAATTATTTTTAATCGACTTTATTTTTATTTCTACTTTTATATACATTTGCTTGATTTCTACATTGGCTACTATCATATTCGGCTTTAGGGGTTTTAGCATAAAATACTTTGCCGCAATGCTTACATATTTTTAAAGGATTTTGATTACTACAAAGCATAAAACCAAATGACATATCTAATGCTTGTTTTAATGAATTAGGTTGCCAACATATCTCTGGAGTATTCCCATACATATTAATTTTATAAGGTATACCAGAGAAATAATAATTATTTATAGTTTCTTTTGCTGCATATTCATCAAAATCATACATATTATTGTTTGATAAATCTATTGCTTTTTTAAATATATTATACATCTTTTTTGCATAATCTATAATCCAATCAATTTTTTCACAATAAAAACTAGAATAAATTAATTGATTATTAAGTGAAGAACTGTTTAACATTCTTTGTAAATCTGAATTTGTTTCTATAACGACCTTACTATTTGTTATTGTATAGCTCATCTCATCATTTGTTGCAAATGGAAAGAATAATTCAAAATAATCTTTCATTCTCATTGTACGATTTTTACTAATAAAATTATTTTCTTTTAATGTTACATCATCATTTAGCATAAAATCTGGACTAATTGGTGCTTCAACCATAAAACCTAACAATCCATATTTTTCTGCAAATGTATAAGCACAAGTGAATTTTGCTGTATCTGTTTCAAGATCAGTACATATTTTCCCCATATTTAATAAGTCAACTAGGGCTGAATCGATTTGACTAAACATATCATATACTTCTCTAATGTTGATAGATTCCTCTGGCTTTGGCACAAGATAGTATTCATTTTCCTTATATTTTCCTTGATAACCACCATATCTCATATATGAATATGGGCTATTGCTTTTAAAATTAAATTCCATAATTTTTATCTCCTTAAATTTTTTTAAAAAATTTTAAAGTAATATATTGACATATTACAGTTATTACATTATAATAGTGTCAAACATTAATAGTTGAAATATAATAATATATTACAACAATTAATATAAAATGTCAAGAGCTACAACTGTATAAAAAATATGTAGACAGAAATTTTACCAAATTGTTTGAAAGGTTGTGATTATTATAGATAACAAGAACTATATACTAGAGATGTATTATAATGAACATGATAAACCAACTAATATTGCAAAAAAATTGAATGTTAATCCCTCTTATATAACAAAGATAATTAAAAACGATACAAGATATTTTCAAGAAAAAGAATATAGAGCTCAAATAAGTAAAGAAAATCGTAAATTTGCAAAAAGAGAATGGATTAGAAACAAAAGACAAAGTGAAACTGATAAACAATTATATGAATTTGTTAAACAGCAACATATTGAAGCGAGTAAAGAATTATCTTATTCTTCTGAAATGAGTGATTTAGCATATAGAAAATGGAATGCAAGTGCTTATCATAGGAATAGTAAAGGTAATTTAGTTATAGATAGAAAACTAAAAGTTGGAGCAGATATTCCTAAATCAATAAATATGAATATTAAAATTCCAACACAGAAATATAAGAAAAAATATTGTTATAGTATTTAATTAGTCCTATTGATAAATAGGTCTTTTTTTATTTTAAATCTTAAAGGAGGTGCTAAATATGGCTGATATGAAAGAATCTTATACTTTAATGTTTACAGACTACCCAGACATTGTAAATCTTACACAAATGAGAAAAATGCTAGGTGGAATTAGTAACTCTCTTGCGTATCGTATGTTAAGAGAAAAGAAAATAAAAAGTAAAAAAGTTGGCAGAGAATATAAAATTCCTAAAGTTAATGTTATCAAATATGTAATGACAGAACAGTAGGATTTTTTTGATTATCATGGTATAATAAACAAAATATCAATGATAAGTTAAATATAAACTGTTACAACGGAAAGGAGAAAAATGATAACAGGTAGCTTACAAAAAAAGAAAGGACTGTATTATGCAGTTTTAAACTTATATGATGACTATGGAAAAAGAAAACCCAAATGGATTCCAACTGGTTATACTATAAAAGGAAATAAGAAAAAAGCTGAAGAAAAACTAGAACAATTTAAAATTGAATATGAGCAAAAGTCAAAAATAAAATTAAGAGATTCAAATATTTATGATAAATACCAAAACATTCTCTTTTGTGATTATATGGTGGAATGGCTAGAAAAACAAAAAGGAAAAGTGGAACAAACAACTTATATTGGTTATGAACAAGTAATTAAAGGTAGATTGTATAAATACTTTAAAGCAAAGAAAATTAAATTAGTAGATTTAAAACCTAAACATATTCAAGATTTCTTTGATTTACTTTTTAGCGAAGGCCTATCTAGCAATACTATAAAACATTATAGAGCTAATATTAGTAAAGCTTTAAAAAGTGCAGTTATCAATGAAATAATTGATAGTAACCCTGCTACTAAACTAGAAACAATAAAAACAAAAGAATATACAGCTGATTATTATACACAAGATGAATTACTAAATTTAATGGAAATTATAAAAACTGCACCTATTGAACTACCAGTAATTATTGCTGGTGTATATGGATTAAGGCGTGAAGAAGTTATTGGTATTAAATGGAATGCTATTGATTTCAAAGCTAAAACATTAACAATTAGACATACTGTAGGTCGTGGAAAAATTGATGGTGTTACACAATTCATATTCAAAGATAGAGCCAAAAGCGATTCGGGTTATAGAACTTTACCTTTATTTGATTTTATTGCTGATTTATTAAATACCTATAAAGATAAATATTTAGAATATAAAAAGTTTTATGGCAATACTTATTGTAATGATTATAAAGATTATATTTGTTTAATGGAAAATGGAGAATTAATGAAACCTGGATATGTAACTCAAACTTTTAGTAAAATACTAGAACAAAATAATCTAAGGCATATAAGGTTACACGACTTAAGACATAGTTGTGGTACTTTGTTAATTCAAAATGGAGTACCAGTTAAAGATATACAAATATGGTTGGGTCATTCTAATTTTCAGACTACATTAAGATATGCACATGCTGATATAGAAAATAAAAGAATTTCTGCAAGTGTTATTAGTGATAAACTTGCATTAGATACAAAAGATACAAAAAAAGAACAAATTACCGAACTTGCACTTTAGGTAATCTGTTTTACAAAATACATTTCTAACTATTTATAAAAATTCTAATTTTGGAAAAGTGTTAGAACTTTTGTTAGAACTTTGCACTATTTTTAAAATTAAAACCTCAAGTTCATCTTACGAAACACTTGAGGTTCTAATGGTGCAGATGGCCGGAATCGAACCGGCACGGTTTATTCAACCGCAGGATTTTAAGTCCTGTGCGTCTACCAGTTCCGCCACATCTGCATAAATATTTGAACTGTTTTTTAAAGACAATTAGTATTATAATATTTTGTTTATAATTTGTCAATAACTTTTATAAAAAAAGTCAAAAAAGAACAAAAATAATTAAATTACTTTTGTTCTTGATTACTATGCATCTTTATAATTCATTGATTCTGCATCTTGAAGTTTTAATAATTCACTTGCCATAGAATTTAAAATATTTCTATTGTAATTATTTAATTTTGAATAACTTTTTAAAAACTTAGCATCAATTAAATCATTAAATTCACAAGAATCTTCATTAAGTAAATCTTCAAATAAAAAGTTAGGATTTATATTTAAGATTTTACAAATATTAGTTATAGTAGTAGCACTACCAAAAGCAATACCTCTTTCTAATTGGCTTATATATCTAGTAGAAAGTGATATTTTTTCAGCTAATTGTTCTTGAGTGAAATTAGCATTAGTTCTTGCTAGTTTTATTTTTTTTCCAATATTTTTTCTTAAATTTTTTTCATTTTCTGTCATAAAAAATTTCATTCCTTTCTTACTTTATTCAAAGTTGTTCAAAGAAATAAAATATTTTTTATTTCTTTAAAAGTATAATTCCAAATATGTATTAAACGAGCCAATTTGAGTATATCAATTAAAGTTTGAAAACAACATGAATTAATAGTATGAAAATAGTCATTTAATAATAGTAATAGTAGCAGAAAATAAACTTAATAATGTTAAAATTCATTGATTATATATAGAACTTTTTATTTTATTTAATTTTTAGTTTGTGGATAATAAAAAAATAACAAAATTTTTTAAAAATTTTTGCAAAAACTATTGCAAAATAAAAAAAGTTATATTACAATTTACA
>USQA01000025.1 GCA_900556695.1 uncultured Clostridium sp. | reverse complement strand
CATTTTTCTGTTTTTCCGTGTTTATCATTTTTATATGCATTTGTAAGAATTAATTTATCATAATAAATTTTGTTTTCATTTAACCACTTTTTTGTCATTTCAACTGGATTTGTATATTCTCCATTGTCTCTACCTGTAATAATAAAAATGTTATGTCCATCTTGTTTTAATTTATCTATATATTTTTTTGCACCATCTTTGGTGTTTAAGCTTTTTGCAATACATTCAATATTATCTAAGTAAAATTTTCTTTCTTCTTCCTCAGACCAATCGAACATTCCTTTTGTCATATATGTTTCTTCATTTATAATACCAGTATTTCTTAATTCTTTATCGTGTTTTAAATATTCTTCTAATAAAACTTCATCAAAATTTGATATTACATTATCTATATCTATTCCTATATTCATTTGTTGCTCCATTCTTTTATAAGTTTTCTAGTATTTTTATATCAAAAAAACAGATAATTAGCAAGTAATTATCTGTTTTTGTCTTATTTATAATGTTCTGTAATTATTTTTATCTGCTCTATCATCTAATTTTCTATCAAAGTCTTTATTGTTATAAAACCAATCTGTTTTTTTGTCTTTTGGATTATTTTTTCTGTTTCTATCTAGTAATAAATCAAATAAAACAGCTATAGGAATTATCATTCCTATTAAAGAAGCAAATGTGTTAGTATATATTGTTACTACTGCCATTATGTCTTCTGTTCCATTTCCTAATAATACGTTAATATTATTTACTAAATTAACTCCAAAATACATTCCGTATGATAATAAATATATTAATGCTCCTACTATTTTTCTTTTTACTACTAATACCATGCATAATAATGTTACAAATAATAAAATTATTTCCATTTCTTTATTAAGTGGAGTAAATCCTCCTAAGTCTAATCCAAATTCTGCTGCAAGAGTTACCATTACTCTAAATATCCAAAACATTACCATAAACATTACTAACAACCATGTCGAAAAATTTTTCATTTGTTTTTCCTCCTAATATTATAATAAGGTAAAAGCTATATATAATCACTTTTACCTCCTCTATCCATATCACATATTAATCTACGAAATCGAAATCATTTTTAAATTTTTCTTTAAAGATTTCAAATACTTGATTTAAGATTGCTTCATCTTCTACACTTACATATGATTCTTCTTCTGAATTTTCATCTTCGTTGTCTTCTATTTTTAATATTACTACTTCTCCTTCGTCTTCTTCACCGTCGTCGTTTATAGGTAATAATACTACATATTCTTCATTATCTAGTTCTACTAAATCTAAAAATTCAAATTTAACTTCATTTCCGTTTTCGTCATTTAATATTACAATATTATCTAATTCTTCTCCTTCAAAATTTTCTTCCATGTTTTTTCTCCTTTCAATTTTTTATTATATCTTGATATTTAATATAATAACTTATTTAAGATTATTTTTCAACAGAATTCTTAAATTTATTCAAATATGTTTCTAATATATATACAGCTGATATAGTATCTACTATATTTCTTTTTTTATTCTTGTTAATATCTAAAAAATTCATTGTTTTATGTGCTTCAACAGTTGTTAATCTTTCATCTATCCAGTCAATTTTTAATTTATTATATTTACATTTTAACTTATGAATAAATTCTTGAGTTATTTTTGCTCTTTCTGACACAGTTCCATTCATATTTAGTGGCATTCCAACAACAATAGTATCTACTTCATATTTTTCTAATATTTCATCTAATCTTCTTAAAACTATTTTATCAGAATTATTTCGTTGAATTGTTTCTAGCCCTTGTGCTGTAATATTTAGTGGATCTGTTATTGCTATTCCAACTCGTGCATCTCCATAATCTATTCCTAATTTTCTCATTATTCGTCCTCTAATCCTAATCCTATATAGCTTTTTACCATTTTTTCTAGTAATTCATCTCTTTCTATTGTTCTTATTTTTATTCTTGCATCTTTATAACTTGTTATATATGTAGGATCTCCTGATAATATATATCCTACTATTTGGTTTATAGGATTGTATCCTTTCTCTACTAATGCTTCATATACTTCTTTTAATATATCTTTGCATTTTACATTTTCTTCTCTTTCAACTTTAAAGTTCATTGTTTTATCAAATTCCATGGTAAACTCCCTCCTTCTATATGTTTGTTATATCACTCTCATTTTTATCTGCATTATCTAAATACTCTTCTAATTTTTTTAGAACTTCCTCTAATCCTGTTCCTTTGTAATATGTAGATATAGCAAAGTTTAACTTGAAACATTAGCCATACTGCATTCTTCTCCATCTTTCTTTTGATTATTAACTTCTAGATTTGCAATTTTTATTTCTTCATCTGTTAATGCAATTTGCATTGTTTCTAATTTTTCTTTTATTTCATTTAAGAAATCTGCAACTCCATCAATTGATACTCCTGAAAATGCTATTACAAATTTTGGTCCCATATATCTTACAAATATATATTGTTCAGATATATTTTCTTTAATATACTTACTAATTTCTGTAATAACTTTATTTCCTAATTCTCTACAGTATTTTTTATTAATTTCTTGTATATTTACTATTTTAAACATACATATAGTTGATGTTGTATATTGGTCTATAACTTTTTTTCCCTCACCATATAAATATTCTTCTGAATATAATCCTGTAAATAAATCTTTTCTAACTATTGATTCTAATGTTTTTTGGTGTACTACTGTTTTCAGTACAGAAACAATATTTTCTTTAATTACCTCTAGTACAGTTGTGTCTACATTATCAAAATCATGAGGTGTACCACTTTCTAATATCCAATATCCAATATAGACATTGTCAATATACAAAGGAAAAAATATTGCTGATTTTGCTCTTCCAAATTCCATTTGTTGATATGGTAGTTTTTCATTTTCATTGTTAACAGTAACATATTTAGGTGTTGCTGATTCTATACTATCTTTAAACATTTCTACATCTTGCAAAGATTTTAGAGAATTCCAATGTTTCTTATCTACATTTGAAGCTTTTACTTCATATTCAGCACCATTAAAAACTACAATTGTTGAATATTTTATTTCATATCTTTCAACTAATATGTCATTAATTTTTTTAATTTTATCTTCTACAGTAGATGTTTCTCCTATTGCATTTATAAAATCTTGAACAACATATAAATTTGTAATTTTTTGGTTCATATTTCTGAATTTTTGTATTTTCTTATGTATTGATACGTTATATATTACCAATCCTAATACTATTAAGACTAATATTGCAACTACTGCTATTATCACTCTATTTTTTCCTCCTCTTGTATTAATAATTTCTTCGCATTTGTTCTAAAGTACTATTCATATTTGAAGAAAAATTATTTCCTTCGTTTCTTCCCATTGATGGTGGAGTATATGAATTATTATTAGAATATACCATACTTGCTAATTGTTTTAATGTTTGCATAAATTCTTTTGAATATCCTTTTAAACTAATTTCACATTCTATTATTTCTTGTAAATATTTAGCATATATTTCTTCTTCAAATGGTATTGATACATATTTTATCAATGTTCTGTCAAATAATTCTGTCATAAATGACATAGAAGGATCATTATAATATGCCATTCCTCCAATTATTGTTTTTTCGTTTATTCCTCTTATTCTCACTGTTTTATTTAAAATAATTCTTAGTTTTGTCTCATCTAAAATGTTTTTGGCTTTTAAATCTCTTAAAAATGCTGTAAGTGGTTGTATTGTTAATACATCTAAAGTTTGAACCAAATAAGTTTCTTGTGTTTGTTTGAAATATCCTAATGGTGTTTCAAAATCTGTATCTATTAATATTAATGAATGATTTTTTAATAATGTTTCTAATATAGTATCTACATTTCTTATTGATTCATTTTCATCTGGTAAAGATGTATATACTGTAAGATTTTTATTAGCACTAATTCCTTGCGCAACACCTTGTGCAAGACCTTCTATACTATGTGTAGCTATATTTCTTAATTGTTCTTCATTTTTAGTATAAATATAATATGAGTTTCTATTTTTTGTAGTATCTAATATAGCTGTATTTACTCCCATTACAGTAGACATATATTCAGCGATATTATTAACAATAAATGATGTTCCATTTTTGCTTGTTCCAACAAATGTAACTATTTTTTTATCAGGTGTTAATAAACTTGACAAATCTGCTGTATTTTCATAGCTTGTATCAATATTTGAATTATAATTATTATAGTTATTATTGTTTTCACCATAATTATTAAATTCTTGTGTTGGTTGATACTGTTGTGGTTGTGGTTCATATCGTGTGTTTGGTTCATTATATTGTACTGGTTCGTATTGAGTATTTTGATTACTATATTGCTGAGGTTCATTATAATTTTTATTGTTTACTTCACCAAATCCAGATAAAAATTCTTCTCTTTGTTGATCCATATTTGTTTGTTGTATGTTGTTGTCTTCTTCTTGCTTTGGTTCATCATAAAATCCTGGTAGAAAATCATTTGATGTTTCTCTTTGATTTTGTACTTGATCATAATTATTATTTTCTTCTGAATCAACCCCTGGTAAAAAGTCGTTGTTTTCTTGAGTTTGTCCTACGCCTGGTAAGATTTGTTCTTGTGGCTCTTGATTTATTCCTGGCAAAATTGGTTCTTGAACTTCTTGATCATCAAATCCAGGTAATATAGTTGATTCTTCTATTGTTGGTTCTTCCACTTCTGGAATAGGATTTTTTCTTGGTCTTCCTCTTCCTCTTTTTACTTTCGGTTCATCATTTTGTTCTGGAACAGGATTTTTTCTTGGTCTTCCTCTTCCTCTTTTTACTGGAACCACTGGTTCTTCTACATTTACAATTGGTTCATCATTTTGTTCTTTTCTTTCTTGTGGTTCTTGGTAATTATATCCTTGTTGAACTGTCTCATTATTTGTTAAACTTTCTAATGATTGTAATAGATCTATTTCATTTGTTTGATTTGAATTTTGATTGATATTGTTGTTATTATTACTATTTGTATTAACATTTATATCGCTTAAAGTATCGTTCACTTGTTGAGAGTCAGGTGTAGGTCTATTCATATTCATATTCGTCATTGTTTGATTATTATTTACTGTTGGATTATTGATATTATTATTCAAATTTATATTTTGTGGCTGTGCTACCTTTTTTACTCTTGATAGTTTTCTACTTCCATTAGCATTAACAGAAGAAGGTATTACTATTGGCTCATTTATTATATTTTCTCTTGTTTTTGGTTTTAATAAAGTTTCACTAGGTCCTGATGATTCTTCTGATTTACCTTGATATCTTAAACTATCTGATACTGTATTATTAAAAGACATTACTTGTTGATATTTTGGTGACCTTTCTTCAAGTACAGCTCTTACATTCAATGGCAAAAATTTTGTTATTACTCTTAATTGATTATCATTATACTGTGCTGCTATATTGTCAAAGCTTTCTATATATTTTTCTTCATTTTTACCTAATCTTTTATAATGAGCTACTATATTTTGAATTTCCATTTCGCTTACATCATTTTCATTTTCAGCTTGATAGTTTACTTCATCAGATTCTATTTTATAGTAAGTTTTTGCTTCCTTTTTTGAACGTGGTTTACTAATTAAATTACACACTTCATCAATGCTTCTATCATTTCCTATTAAAGCATTGTAAACCCCTATACCAAATAATTTGACTAATAAAGCCTCAGGTCTTGTTCTTCTATCTGAACAAATTAATATAATAGGTATATCATTACCTCTCATATCTGATGCTTCATCACTTATACTATCTAATTTCTCAAAAATAAATTTGTCAATTTGATCATATTGTGTATTAGTAAACGCTTCTAATTCCTCACTTATTACTACTCTGTCATAAGTTTTATCTTTTTGTAATTCTTTCAATATTGCATTAAAGTAATAAACGTTTTTGTATGAAATTATCTCCTTGTATTGTTTTTGATATTTTTTTACAATTGATTCTGAAATTTCTTCATTACTTACAGCAAATAAGACTTTCATTTGTTACCCCCTTCCAAATTTTACAAACACTGCAAAAGCTAGTGGTAATATTTGGCATATAATTAATAATGTTACAAAAGTTACAATTAAACCCATACCTTTTTCTAAAGTATCTAGTTTTCTGATACCTATAATATATTGGTGAATTGCTCCAATTGCAATACCTAAAAAACATAGTGGAATACTATATATTCTTACTAAATTTAAAATGTATGCAACAGTTCCATAAGAATCCGAATCGTATTTTTCTTTGTAGTCTTCTAATGAATTAGCTGCATTTTCTTTTATTTCAACTATTTTACTCTCTGTTTCATTATCTATTGCTTTATTTGTAGCATATGTTGTATTAGTACATAAAAATACTCCAGTTATTATTGTCAATGTTGCAACAATCATTACCAATCGTTTCATTTATTATGCCCCTTTCTTATTTTAATCATGGCAATTTTTTCTTATAATTATTATACTTTTATATCATACAATAAAATATAAAAAATAGCAAGAATTTTTTTATATTTTATTGTATAAAAGCTTCATATAATTATATACTTTATTAGCCCAATTTTTATCTGAAGCATATTTTGTATTAACTCCTGTTAATGTTGCTCCATTATAATATGTTCCAAGTGCTATTTCATTTCCGTAAATTTTTGTTCCTTTTGAATTTAAGTAATATTTAACCATAACTCTAGCCAACAAATCTATACTTTCTGCATAATCAGAAAATTGATATGCTCCATTATAAGGATTTGAATCATATGCTCCATATCCAAATAGATTATTTTTATTTTTTGCAAGTTCTGATGTTCCCCATGCACTTTCATGGATTCCTATTGCTGCAATATACAATCCATTTATGTTATATTGTTGTTCTATATAATAAAAATATTGTGCATTATTTTCAAATATCTTATTAACATCTCTTTCATCTGTTAATACTTTTTTAAATTGTTCTAAAGATAATCCACTTGGTTGATTTAAAGCCATGTTAAAATCAAGTTTTGAATTTAGTTCAGAACCATCTTTTTGTGTAATATCTGTTTGTTTTTCTTCTTTTTTATTTGCATTTAAGTTTGTGGTTGATTCTGATTTTATATATCCAACTACTCCATCACATGATATTTTATACCAATTTTCTTGTATTTCTAATATTTTTAATTGTCTTCCTTTATTTAATGTTAATATTTTTTGTGCATTTTCATTTGGCTCTGTCATTACAGCTAGTCTATCTGCTGTAACATATATTTGATCTCCTATTTTTGCTTTGTAATTATTAGTATAATTAGCTGTACCTATTTCTACAATTTTGTCTACAGAACCTTTAGTTATTTTTATAGATACCTGCTCTTCAGATGTAACCTCTCCATTTGTATAAATTCTTTTTTTGGTTATTTCTTGTTTTCCTTCCCTTCCTTCTTGAACAACTTGAATTGTATTTTTAGGTAGTCCGGGCATTATTTCTATATTTTGTAATATATTCTAATTCAACTTCTTCTACAAAATATTCTTCTTTTATTTCTTTTCCATCACTAATAATACTATCTATATTAATAGGTTCTGCGTTACTTATCTTTTTTTCATCAACATTACTAACCGTCTCTTTTGCAAAAACATTGTTTTTTACAAAATATAGGTTATAAAATATTCCTATGTATAATAAACTAATAACAAAAATTATAAAATAAATCATATTTTTCAAAGATATTTTTATGTGTTTTTTTGTTTTCATGTAATCACCTAATATAATTTTACATTTAAGATATTTTTTTGTCAATTTAAATTTATGGAAATTTAGATAAAATCCAAATATTCTTCTTGCTTTTATTTTATTTTTATACTATTATAATACATGTATATTACAAAGGAGGAATTATGAATAAGAAAAAAATAATATTAACTATTATTACATTTATTCTATTTTTAATAGTATTTTTTCTTTCATATTTAGTTTTTAACAAATATGTTTTAAAAAGAAATTTTGAAGAAAATATTATATCTTTTGCAAACAAAAATCAACAAACAATATTCGAAATTAATAAAGTAGCACTATTTAGTAGTTGTGATGCAAAAAACAAAAATATTTCTTCAACAAATTACACAATAGAAAATTTATATCAATATACTGACATTGCTTTATTTGTATCAAATAATTCAAAAGAAAATAATTTTGAAAACACTTTTAAACAAGTCTATATTGAAAACATAAATTTTAATCCCCCTCCATCTATTGGAGAACCAAAATTATATTTTAAAAGTATAAATAATTTTTCTAAAAGTTCTATAATTGATGAAAATATCATAAATGATAAATTAGATTTTAATATTACATCAGATGACACAGCAAATTTAGACACTCCAACTTTATATAATAATCTCGCAAACCCAATTACTCTTAGTTATGTAAATAGTAATATAAAATCTGACTACACTATTACTAACACATCTTCACCAATAACATATGATGGTTCATTATTAAAAACTTGTAATATTGCACTAGATTCAATTAAATGCAATTTATCTTTTGATATTTATATTATAAATAATTTAGACCAACAGTTTAAATCTACTGTTTATATTGATATACCTTTGCAAAAAGACGAAAAAACTATTTATGATGGAAATATAACCTTAAAAAGTGATACTAATTTTAAATTTTATAGATACAAATAAATGAAAAATATAGGAGGATTTATAATGGCGCAAAAACTTACAATATCTGAACAACTAAAAAACAAATATCACAAAACAGAAGAAGTTACTAATTTTAAAGAAATGCTGTATCGTTCAGCAGATATATATCGTTCAAGAACAGCTTTTAAAAAGAAAAACTCAGATGGAAAAATAATTTCAATAACTTATGAAGAATTTAAAAATGATGTAATTTATCTTGGGACAAGTTTAATAAAAAATGGTTTTCTAAATAAAAAAATTGCAGTAATAGGAAAAAACAGTTATAATTGGTGTGTATCTTACTTAGCTGCAAGCATTGTCGGAATTGTTGTTCCTATCGATAAAGAATTGCACACAGATGATGTTATTAATTTTATGAATGTTTCTGAAGCTGTATGTATTTTAGGTGATAATAAAAATTTAAGCCAAATATTAAAAAATATTGATACTCTTAAAAATAAAGAAACTAAATTTATCAATTTTGATAATAAAAATAATCAAATCTTATTTTCTTCATTTAAAGAAGAAGGTAAAAATTTATATTTAAATGGTTTTACTGATTTTGATAAAATAGAAATAGATCCTGATGAATTACGTATTTTATTATTTACATCTGGTACAACTGGAAATGCAAAAGGCGTTTGTTTATCACAAAGAAATATATGTTCTAATATTTTATCTATATATGGAATTGTAAAAGTTAGAAAAAGTGATTTATTTTTCTCTATTTTACCTTTACATCACACATATGAATGTACTATAGGCTTCTTGCTTCCAATTTATAGTGGTGCAAGTATTGCTCATTGTGAAGGTTTGCGATACATTGCAAAAAACATGCAAGAATTTCGTCCTTCTGTCATTTTATGTGTTCCATTATTATTAGAAAAACTACATAAAAACATTGTAAAAAACATGAACAATTCTTTACCTGAAAAATATAAAAAAAATAAAAATGAAAATCCTTTTTCAAAACTTCCTTTCTTTATGAAAATGATTGTAAAAACTAAAGTAAAAAATACACTTGGTGGTAGATTACGTGTATTTATTGTTGGAGCAGCAGCTGCAAACCCTAATATTCTATCAGATTTTAGAAATTTAGGTTTAAACTCTTTACAAGGATATGGACTAACAGAATGTTCTCCTCTTGTTGCTGGAAATACCGACTTCTTCCAAAAAGATGATTCTGCTGGTCTTCCTATTCCTAACGTAGAATATAAAATAGATAACCCAAACAGCGAAGGTGTTGGGGAAATAATTGTAAAAGGACCAAATGTTATGATTGGTTATTACAATAATGAAGCAGAAACAAAAAAAGCTATAAGAAATGGATGGTTCTACACAGGAGATTTAGGAAAAATAGATGAAAATGGTTATTTATATATAACAGGAAGATGTAAAAGTGTTATTGTTACAAAAAATGGTAAAAATATTTATCCAGAAGAAGTTGAATATTACCTAAATGATAATCCTTTAATTGCAGAATCTTTAGTATTAGGTATTAAGAAAGATAATGATGATGAAACTTATATAAATGCTCAAATTTATCCTAATATGGAAGCAATAAAGGAATCTTTAAAAGGTAGCAT
>USQA01000024.1 GCA_900556695.1 uncultured Clostridium sp. | reverse complement strand
AGAATGTCCTTTATGATAAAAAAATGGCAAAAAAATCACTAATAAGATTTGCTCTTACTAGTGATTTTTTATATGATTATTCAGCTTTTTTTTCTTCTTCTTTTTTTGCTTCTGCTGGTGTTGTTTCAGTTTTAGCTTCTTCAGCAACTGGTGCTGTTTCTTTAGCTGGTTCTTCTACAACTTCTGTTTTTTCTTCTACTGGTTCTTCTACTAAATCTTCTTTGATAGTTATTTCTCTGTTTTCAATTCTTGCTCCTACCATTTCTTTTGTTTTAGCGGCTTTACCTACTCTGTCTCTTAAGTAGAATAATCTAGCTCTTCTTGCTTTACCTACTCTTACTAATTCTACTTTTTCAACTAAAGGTGAATGTACTAAAAATGTTTTTTCAACACCTACACCATATGATATTTTTCTAACTGTAAATGTTTGGTTAACTCCTCCACCTTGTACTTTTATTATAATTCCTTCAAATACTTGGATTCTTTCTTTGTTTCCTTCTTTTATTCTTACGTGAACTTTTACTGTATTACCAACTTTTAATTCTGGTATTTTATTTTTCAATTGTTCATGTTCAATTGATTTTATAATATCCATTTTAGAATTTCCTCCTTCTTTCTTTATTAGACAGTCTCTTACTTTTGTAGTAAGTCTGGTCTTTTTTGTTTTGTTATTTCCAAAGATTTTTGCTTACGCCATTTGTTTATATTCTCATGGTGTCCAGATAATAATATTTCAGGAACTTTTTCTCCTTCAAATATTTCTGGTCTTGTATATTGCGGATATTCTAGAAGTCCATTTGAAAAACTCTCTTCTTTAATAGAATCTTCTTTCAAAACGCCTTCTACATATCTACTTACACTATCTATTAACACCATTGCAGGAATTTCTCCTCCTGTTAATACATAATCTCCAATAGATATTTCTTCATCTACAATTTTATCAAGAACTCTTTGGTCTATCCCTTCATAATGTCCACAAAGTATAATTAAATGTTCTTGTTTAGCTAAATCTTCAACTTTTTTCTGATTTAATGTTTTTCCTTGTGGTGTCATATAAATTACTTTTGCTTTATCTGTTTTTACAGATTTGTATGCTTTGTAAACTATATCTGGCATCATTACCATACCAGCACCACCACCATATGGAGTATCATCTACTTTTTTATGTTTATCATTTGAAAAATCTCTAATATTTATTAAATTAATGTCTATTAGTTCTTTTTCTTGTGCTTTTCCTATTATGCTTTGTTTTAATACATCAAACATTTCCGGAAAAAGTGTTAAAACATCAAATTTCATTCTTCCCTCCATTACATTAATCCAGACACAATATGAACTGTTATTTTTTTGTTTTTAATATCAATATTTTTTATTACATCTGATATTGCTGGTAAAAGAACTTGTTTACCTAATTCATCTTTTACAACATATATATCATTACTACCTGTATTATATATATCTTCTAATTTCCCAAGTAAAACATCTTCGTCTGTATAAACTTCTGATCCTAATAAATCAACTATGTAATATGTTCCTTCTTCAAGAGGTTCTTCATCTTCTCTGTTTATTATCAAATAACTTCCTCTTAATAGATCTGCCTCTTCTGGAGTATTTATACCTTTTAATTTCATTAACACCATTTGTTTATGATATTTTACTTCTTCTATTTGATATTCTTTTTTGGTATTTTCTTTTTTTATATATATCTTTTTAAATTTGTCAAATTTATTAATATCATCTGTAAATGGTTTTATTTTTACCATTCCTTTTATTCCAAATGTATTTACAATTTGACCAATTTCAAAATATTCAGTCATAACTATCTCCAATTTTTAAATTTATCCAATAAATTCAATTGAAACTTTCTTATGTTCTTTTCCTGCTATTGATTTCATTACAGTTCTAATTGATTTTGCAAGTCTTCCTTGCTTTCCTATAATTTTGCCCATATCACTTTCTGCTACTTTAACTTCAAATACAATTGATTTTTCGTTGTTTACTTCATTGATTTGGACTGATTCTTTATCATCTACTAAACTTAAGATGATTGTTTCCAAAATATCTTTCATATTTTCCTCCGTCTTTACATATACAATTATTTATTTTGAGCCTTTTCTATTAAGTCTTTAACTGTATCTGTTGGTTTTGCACCATTTTTTATCCATTTTTCTACTTTTTCATTATCTAAAACTATTGTAGCTGGATCTGTCATTGGATCATATGTTCCAAGTTTTTCTATTATTTTACCATCTCTTGGACTTCTTGAATCAGCAACTACAATATGATAAAATGGAGCTTTTTTCTTTCCTTGTCTTTGTAATCTTATTTTTACCATTTATTCCACCTCCTTAGGAATTATAGAAGTTTCTTTCTTTATTTTTAAAAAAACTCCTTTAAAATATTTTTTCTTTTATATTTGATATAAGTTATCTGTAGTTTTTTTACTTTCACAGCTAACTTAAATTTAATAACTAATTGATAATGTTTAAAATTTGAAATTTTTTAATGCGTTTTCATCTATTCCATTCATTAATTTTTTCATTCCACCTTTGTTGTTTTTCATTTTCTTCATCATTTTTTGTGTCATTTCAAAAGATTTTATGAATTTATTAATATCTTGTACTGTTGTTCCACTACCTTTTGCTATACGTTGTCTACGACTTGCATTTAAAATTCTAGTATCTTTCTTTTCTGCTTTTGTCATAGAACATATAATAGCTTCTATTCTTTCAAATTCTTTGTCATCTACCTTTAAATCTTTTATTTGATTCATTCCTGGTATCATTTTTAATAATGATGAAAAAGAACCCATCTTTTTTACTTGTCTTAATTGCATTAAATAGTCATCTAAATCTAATTCTTTTTTCTTTAATTGTTTTTCTAGCTTTTCAGCTTGTTCTAAATCAAATGATTCTTCTGCTTTTTCTATAACTGATAATATGTCTCCCATTCCTAATATTCTTTGTGCCATTCTATCTGGATGAAATACTTCTAAGTCACTCATTTTTTCACCAGTTGCTGCAAATTTGATTGGTTTTCCTGTTACTTTCTTTACTGATAAAGCAGCACCACCACGTGTATCACCATCTAATTTAGTTAAAACAACTCCATCTATTCCAAGAGCATCATTAAACTTTTCTGATACATTTACAGCATCTTGACCTGTCATACTGTCTACTACTAATAATATTTCATGTGGTTTAATGTTAGCTTTTAAATCTTTTAATTCTTCCATCAAAGCTTCATCTATATGTAAACGTCCAGCTGTATCTAATATAACTACATCATTTAATTTAGAGATTGCTGTTGACATGGCTTGTTTTGCTATATGAACAACATCTTTAGATGTTTCGTTGCTAAAAACTGGAATATTTAATTGTTTTCCAACAACTTGTAATTGTTTAATAGCTGCTGGTCTATAAACATCACATGCTACTAAAAGTGGTTTTTTTCCTTGTTTTCTAAGAAGATTTGCAAGTTTTCCGACAAGTTGTTGTTTTACCTGAACCTTGAAGACCTACTAGCATAATTACTGTTGGTGGATTTGGCGTAAAATTAATTTTTGACTCTGTTCCACCAAGCAATTCTACTAATTCATCTTTTACAATTTTGACTACTTGTTGACCTGGTGTTAATGATTTTAAAACATCTTGACCAAGTGCTTTTTCTTGAATAGTTGAAATAAATTCTTTAACTATTTTATAGTTAACATCCGCTTCTAAAAGTGCAAGCTTAACCTCTCTTAACATTTCTTTTAAATCTGATTCTGTTATTCTTGCTTTTCCTCTAATTTTTCTTGTTATTTCTTGTAATCTAGAAGATAATCCTTCAAAAGCCATAATTTCACTCCCATTCTTTTATATTAAACTAAACAATTTAATTCTTTTTTTATTGTTTCTAAAACATTTGCTATTTGTTTGTCTGAGTAGTCTTTTTGTATTTTTGTCAATTCAGCTAAAGCCTTTTCAATTTTTTTCTCTTGATTTAATGTCCTTTTCATAAACTGTAGCTTTTCTTCGTATTCGAAAAGTTTTTTCTCTCCCTTCTTGATGATATCTCTTACAGCTTGTCTAGTAATATTATTGTTTTCAGCAATTTCTGATAGAGATAAATCATTATTGTAGTAGTCATTAATGAATTCACATTGTTTTTGAGTTAAAAGTTTTCCATAAAATTGGCATAACATACTTATTTTAACTTTTTCTTCCATATGACTACCTCTTTTCTTTTTTTGTAATGCTAATATACTTTACACTATTTTTTCGTATTTGTCAATAGATTTTAGCAATTTTATTAAAAAAACAACTATAAAAAATATCTATAATATAAAAATTTTTATTAAAATTTCCTTATAAAAATAAAAGGATTTTAATAAAATTTTATTTTTACTAAAATCCTTTTATTTATTTTCTTATTATTTTCATACTAAAATATTTTAAATATAAAATATACAATTCCTACTAAAACTATTATGCCTAATGCTGCTCCTATTGTTAATAACATAGTTGAATCTACACTTAATTTTTTCTTTGATTCTATTTTTTCTTTTTCTTCTTCTTCCATTTTCATCTTCTCCTTTGTTAATCATAAATTTATAGTAATTTTATTATATATTTTTTATTTTGTCTATAATTTTAATATTACATTTATATTACATATTTACGCACTTATTATACTCTTAACTCTGCACCAAGTGTTTTTTGCAATTCTGTAATTATATTTTCCATTGTATTATTTATTTCTTCATCATTTAATGTCTTGTTTTTGTCTCTAAATATTAAACTATATGCAACACTTTTCTTGTTTTCTCCAAGTTTTTCATCTCTATAGATATCAAATAATTTTACACTTTCTAATAATTTTTTACCTTTTTTAGTTATTATTTTTTCAATTTGTCCTACTTCTACTTTTTCATCCACAAGCATTGCTATATCTCTTTCTACTGCTGGGAATTTTGGTACTTCTACATATTTTTTATTTTCTCTAGAGTATTTTACAAGTTTTGTAACATTAACTTCTGCTAAATATACTCTTTTTTCAATATCGTAATTTTGTAATACTTCTGGATGTACCTCTCCGATTGTTGCTATTACATCATTTCCTACTTTTAAATTTGCACATCTTCCTGGATGATAAGAAGCATTATTTGTTTCTTTTTCTATGTCATATCTATTTACACTTATTTTTTCTAAAACATTTTCTATTAATCCTTTTAATGTATAGAAGTCAATATTATCTCCATACATACCTATTGTTAAAATATCTTCTTGTAATGGAACTTCTCCTTTTTCTATTTCATTATTTAAATTTCTATAATTTCTAGAAATATCAAATAGTTTAACATTTTGATTTTTCTTGTTAGCATTATTAGCTAAAATTTGCATCATACTTGGAACTGTCGTTGGTCTCATAAATTTATATTCATCACTTAAAGGATTTTGTATTGTAATAACACTTTTTCTTAATTCTTCTTTTATATTAGATTTTTCTAAATCTTTTTGACTTACAAATCCATATGTATAAATTTCTGATAGTCCACTATTTACTAACATTTCTCTAATATTTCTTTGTATTTTTTGTTCTTTATTTCTAATACCTATTGTAGTATCTGCATTTACCAATGTTGTATTTAATTTATCATATCCATAAAATCTAAGAATTTCTTCTGCTATGTCTGCAACAAATTCTAAATCCATTCTAAAATATGGTGCGATTGCCATATCATTTTCTACTTTTATATCTAATTTTTCTAAAATATCTATCATTTCTTGTTTTGAAAGCTTTATTCCTAATAAATTGTTAATTCTTTCAACTTCCAATGGTATTTTGTTTATTTTTTGTTTTGTTGGATATACATCAATTTTACCATCAATTGCTTTTCCAGCTTTTAATAATTCAACTAATTCAACTGCTCTGTTTATTGCTCTTAATGCATTTTCTGATGATAATCCTTTTTCAAATCTAGATGAACTTTCTGTTCTTAACCCTACTTTTTTAGCTGTTTTTCTAATATTTCCACCATTAAAAACAGCTGATTCAAATATGACTGTATTTGTTTTTTCAGTTATTTCTGAGTTTAATCCTCCCATAACTCCTGCGATTGCTACTGCTTTTTTATCATCACTTATTACTAAATCATTTTCATCTAGATTTCTTTCCTGTTCATCAAGTGTTGTTATCTTTTCTCCATTTTTTGCTCGTCTTACTGTAATATGTTTTCCTTCAATTGAATTGATATCAAAAGCATGCATTGGTTGCCCCATCTCTAGCATTACATAGTTTGTTATATCTACAATATTATTAATACTTCTAATTCCACAAGCTTTTAATCTTCTTGTAAGCCATTTAGGTGAAGGTCCTATTTTTACGTCTTTAACTGCTCTTGCAATATAACGATAACATAAATCTGGTGCTGTTATATCAACTTTTAAGCCTTCTATTTCATTTTTATCTTCCACTTTTAATTCATCAATATTTTTTCTAGGATTTTTGAATTCTTTGTTTAATGACACTGCTGTTTCTCTTCCTAATCCTTCAATTGATAAACAATCTGGTCTATTAGGTGTTATTTCAAAATCTATAATATCTTCTTTTAAATTTAAAATTTCCACAACATCTTTACCTATTTCTTTTTCTAACTCTTTATCTAAAATCATAATTCCATGATCTATTTGTCCTGGATAATCTGCTAAGTCTAATCCTAATTCACCTACAGAGCACATCATTCCACATGATTCTACCCCTCTAAGTTTTCCTGTTTTTATTTTTACTCCACCTGGTAATTCTGCTCCATCTTTTGCTATTGGAACAATATCGTTTTCTTTTATATTATTTGCACCAGTTACAATTTGCAAAATTTCTGTTCCTACATCAACTTTTGTTATTACTAATTTATCTGCGTCTGGATGTTTTTCTATTTCTAATATCTTTCCAATAACAACATTTTTTATATCATTTCCTTTTCGATCTATTGTTTCAACTTTAGATCCTGTCATTGTTAAAATATCACCTAATTTTATTGTATCAACATCTATATCACTATACTCTTTTAACCATTCAACACTTGCTTTCATTTGATTTTCTCCTATCTTTCACTATTATATTCTTGATATCCTTTTGTACTAGCATAATTTTCATATTGTTTATTATAATCCATATTATTTACAACTGGTTGAGAATTTTTATTGAATTTAAGTTTATCTCTCCAGTCTGGCGTCATTACTGTTACTATATAATTTCCCTTTTCATCATATCCTGCTACTGTATCTGCTTTTGGATTATTTCGTATTAATTGTTTAATTTCTCTTATATAAACATCTTTTCTTTTTCCTTCTTCAAATTTAAATACTTTCTTTTTCATTTATTTCAACACTCCTTAATTAATTAAAATTTCAATTAATTTATTTTATGCAAAAAATTTTTTCACATATTAATATTGTATTTATGTTTTATCTTTTAAAATTGTTTTAAAAATCTAATATCATTTTCAAACAATAATCTCATATCTTCTATTCCGAATTTTGCCATTGCAATTCTTTCTACTCCAAATCCAAAAGCAAATCCAGAATATTCTTTAGGATCTATTCCACAATTTTCTAATACATTTGGATGAACCATTCCACATCCTAAAAGTTCTATCCATCCTTCGCCTTTGCAAACTCTACATCCTTTTCCTCCACACACAAAGCAAGAAACATCTGCTTCAGCACTTGGCTCTGTAAAAGGAAAATGGTGTGGTCTAAATCTAATTTTTGTATTTTCTCCTAAACACTTTTTAGCAAACATTTCTAATGTTCCTTTTAAATCAGCCATTGATATATTTTTATCTATAACTAAGCCTTCTATTTGATGGAAGACTGGTGAATGTGTACTATCTACACTGTCTGAACGATAAACTGTTCCTGGACAAATTATTTTTATTGGTGGTTTTTGTGTTTCCATTACTCTAGCTTGAACTGGTGATGTTTGACTTCTTAAGACAATATCTTCATTAATGTAAAATGTATCTTGTAAATCTCTTGCTGGGTGATCTGGTGGTGTATTTAATTTATCAAAATTATATATTGCTTTTTCTACTTCTGGTCCATCTGCTATTTGGTAACCCATTCCTAAAAAAATTTCTTCTACTTCATTTATTATTTGTGTTATAGGATGTAATGAACCTAAATTAGTTTTTTTACTTGGTTCTGTTACATCTATATTTTCATTTTCTAATCTTTTTAATAATTCTTTGTTTTTTAACTCTTTTTCTTTGCTTTCTATTAATTCATTTAGTTCATCTCTTACTTGATTAACTAAACTTCCTATTACTGGTCTTTCTTCTGGAGTTAAGCTTCCCATTTTTCTTAAAACTAAAGTAAGCTCTCCTTTTTTTCCTAAATATTTAACTTTTAAATCATTTAATAGTTTTAAATCGTTTGATTGCTTAATTTCTTCAATTGAATTTTCTTTAATTTTTGAAATCTCTTCTTTCATTTTAATAACTCCTTTATATATCTATTTTATTAGCATGAAATCACCTATTCCCGCAAAAAAGCCATTTCATCCTAACAATCTCACATAGGACGAAATGGTCATCATTCGTGGTACCACCTAATTTTATTAGTTATATTAACTAACCTCATTTTGCTTTAACGTTGCAACCGCCTTTTTCTACTTTTTTATTTTCAAAAAAGGGCCTAAAAAGTGAAATTTCTATATATTATATACTAATGGTTTCCAGCCTAAGACCATTTTCTCTTTTAATATCTTTTAAACATATATACTTTGCTTTCTTATCGGCTTTGTTTATACTCTTTTTCTATTTTACCATATCTTTCCGTTTTTTTCAAGTAGTTTTGATGATATTTATCCCTTTAATAATTATTTTATTCTTTCCTTTTATGAATATTAAAACATTATAAGTTATAAAATGTATTATAACATTTTGAAAGGACTGGTTATATGTTTAATAAATATATTGAAAATTTAAAAAGTGAAATAATAAAAGAAACTCGGAAATTTAATTAAAATTCCAAGTGTACTTTCAAATTCTAACAATTCCTCTTTTCCTTTTGGAAAAAGCATTAATGATGCATTAGAATACACTCTTAATTTAGGGAAAAAATTAGGCTTTAGAACCAAAAATATAGATGGATATTGCGGATATATTGAATTTGGTCAAGGTAATCAATTAGTTGGTATAATTGGACATCTTGATGTTGTTCCAGAAGGTGAAAATTGGGACTACCCACCTTTTGAAGGCAAAATTGCAAATGGAAATATATATGGTAGAGGTGCTGTTGATGATAAAGGACCTGTTATTAGTTCTCTCTATGCAATGAAAGCAGTTATGGATAATTGCAAAATAAATAAACGTGTTAGGCTAATTTTAGGCTTAAACGAAGAAAACGATTGGAAATGCATAAACTATTACAAACAACATGAAGAATCCCCTACTATTGGTTTTAGTCCAGATGCTGATTTTCCTTGTATATATGCTGAAAAAACAATTTTAACATCTTATTTAAAAATGAATTATAAAGACTTATTAAATAAAGATATTATAATTACCAACATTAATTGTAATAATAATCCATTAAATGTAGTTCCTAAATTTTGTAGTTGTATTTTAAAAATTAATATAAATAATATATCTATAGACAATTTTATACATACTATAAAATCAATTTTAACCAAACTAAATTACGAAATTGATATTTACAAAATTGACTCTGAAAATATAAAGTTAACTTCACATGGCATTCAAGCCCATGGAGCTCATCCTGATTTAGGTATCAATGCTATATCTAGATTAATAATTGCACTTGATGAAATTTTCAAACAATATAAAATAAATATAGAATTATTTGACTTCTTTAATAAATTTATAAATACTGAATATTATGGAGAAAGTTTAAATATTAACTTTGAAGATGAATCTGGGAAATTAACTTTAAATGTAGGAAATTTTTCTTTACAAAATAAAATTTTGCAAATTGGTATGAATATAAGAGTTCCTATTAACACACCAATTGTAGATGTAGGAAATAAATTTTTAAAATCACTTAGTAATTATATTAATGTAGACTTTGATACACCTAATTATTTACCTCATTTATATGTGCCTAAAAATAACTATTTAGTACAAACACTTTGTAAAATTTATAACGAAGAAACAAATTCTAATTTAGAACCAATTGCTATTGGACGGAGCAACTTTTGCAAGAGCTTTTAAAAATTGTATTTCTTTTGGTCCTAACTTTCCTGGTCAAAAAGATATGTGCCATCAAACAAATGAATTTATCTCAATAGAAAACCTTATGCTCTCTTGCAAAATATATGCCAAAGCTATTTATGAATTAAGCAAATAATTATAAGATTGCCATCGGGGACGGACCTTTTTGTCAACTTTTTGCCACTGGGGACGGACCTTTTTGGCAATAATAAAATAAATTTTAGA
>USQA01000023.1 GCA_900556695.1 uncultured Clostridium sp. | reverse complement strand
AAGAGGGGTTCGACCCAGAAAAAGATTATTTAACTGTTCAAACGCAGTTTGATAATCAATATAGTGAACTCAAATATTTAAAATCAGTGTTTGAACTTGATGACAGCGGAAAAAAGACTGGCGAAAAATTGAGATGTTTCATTTTAACTTTGCCAGACAGATATGTTCCTAAAGAAGGCGAAAATCATGGCATGATAGTAACCAAAAAAGAGGAGTCCCAATAATTGGGGCTCTTTCTATTTATATAAAATTTAGCTACAGAAGAAATTGTCCATTACTAAATTAACCTTTTGGCAAATATATTATTTGTTAAAAATTAATTTAGGAACAGACAATTTCTTTCTGTCCCAAATTCATATTCTATTCTAAGAATCCCTTGTAATGTCTCATTGCTAATTGAGATTCTAATTGTTGTACTGTTTCTAAAGCAACACCTACAACGATTAATATTGATGTACCACCAAATGCTATATTTAAGTTTGTGAATCTTAATAACATTGGAAGTATTGCTATCAATGCTAAGAAAAATCCTCCAAACCATGTTAATTTTGATATTATTGATGATAAATACTGTGTTGTTGGTTTTCCTGCTCTAATTCCTGGTATAAAACCTCCATTTTTCTTAATGTTATTTGATACTTCTGCTGGATTAAATGTAGCATAAGTATAGAAAAATGTAAATCCTATAATTAATAGTAAATAAACAATTGCATTTGCTATTGAATAACCAATTCCTACATTTGATGTTGATGTAGCAATTGAGAAATTATATAGTCCTGCTAAAAATCCTGTTTGATTTGCTATATTAGGTACAAAAATTTGAATAATCATTGCTGGAAATGTCATAAATGATGAAGCAAATATTACTGGCATAACCCCTGCCATAGCAAGTTTTAATGGTATATGTGTATTTTGAGCTCCTACCATTTTTCTTCCAACTACTTTTTTAGAATATTGTACTGGTACTCTTCTTTCTGCTTGTTGCACAAATACAACTCCTGTAACTAGGATTAAAGCTCCTACAACAATTCCTATTGCAGTTAATAGACCTGTTGTGCTAAATCCATTTTGTGTTACTATTAGTTTGCATATTGTAGCTATACCACTTGGCAATCTTGAAACTATACCTATAAATATTAATAATGAAATTCCATTACCAATACCTTTACTAGTAATTTGTTCTCCAAGCCACATTAATATAGATGTTCCTGCAACTAAAGCTGTTACTATTAATATTCCTGTTAAAGCTTCTTGATTTACAAATATTCCTGAAGATTTATAAGCTAAATAAATTCCTGTTCCTTCAACTAAAGCTAATACAATAGTTAATAACTTAGTATATTTATTTATTTTTTGTCTTCCTTCTTCTCCACCTTCTTTTGTTAATTTCTCCAAAGATGGCACAATCATTGCTAACAATTGTATAACAATTGAAGCTGTAATGTATGGACTAATTGACATTGCAAAAAGTGAAAATCTTGAGAAAGCTCCTCCTGATATCATATCAATTAATCCTGCAATTCCATTTGAGCTTCCCATAGCTTCATTTAAAGCTATACTGTTAACTCCTGGAACTGTTATATAACATCCAAATCTAAATACTACAATTAATAATAATGTGTATAATAATCTTTTTCTTACATCAGGTGTCTTTATTGCATTTATTATTGTTTTAAACAATTAAATCACCTCAGCCTTTCCGCCTAAAGCTTCAATTTCTTCTTTTGCCTTTGCTGTAAATCTTTTGGCTTTTACATTTAATTTTTTATCTAATTTTCCAGTTGCTAAAACAACTATTCCATCATTAATTTTTCCGATTATTCCTTCTTCTAATAATGTTTCAGCAGTAACATCTGTAGCTTTTGATTTATTTAACATTTTGAATGTAACTTCTGTATATGTTTTAGCATGTATATTAGTAAATCCTCTTTTTGGTAATCTTCTATATAATGGTGTTTGACCACCTTCAAATCCTCTTCTTACTCCTCCACCAGATCTTGCTTTTTGTCCTTTTTGTCCTCTTCCTGATGTTTTTCCGTTTCCTGAGGCAATTCCACGTCCTACTCTATTTCTTTCTGTTTTCTTTACAGCTGGTTTTAATTCGTTTAGTTTCATTATAACTTGCACCTCCTTTTTTAGTCAAGAGACACTTTTATAGATATCTTTCATTTTTTATAATAAATTCTTGTCTATAAAATCTTTCTCTCTTGTTAATGATTATAAAATATCTTCTACTTTTTTACCTCTTTTTTTAGCAACAGCTTCTACTGTTTGCATTGATTTTAATCCTTCAATTGTAGCATAAACTACGTTTCTTGGATTATTTGTTCCGATAACTTTTGTTCTTATATCTTTATATCCTGCAAGCTCTAATACTGGTCTAACACTTCCTCCTGCTATAACTCCAGTACCAACTGCAGCTGGTTTTAACATTACTTTTGCACTTCCAAAAGTTCCTACATATTCGTGTGGTACAGTTGTATCAACTATAGGTACTTCAACTAAATTCTTTTTAGCTTCTTGTATAGCTTTTTTAATAGCATCTGGAACTTCAGCTGCTTTACCATTACCTACACCAACATGACCTTTTTCGTCACCTACTACTACTACAGCACTAAATCTAAAAGTTCTACCACCTTTAACAACCTTAGCAACTCTATTAATAGCAACTACTTTTTCTTTTAATTCATTCTTTTCTTCCATAGGTCTTTGTTTTCCCTCCTTCTTCGATTCCTTAATTATTCTTATTTATAAATAATATTCTATTAGAATTTTAAACCGCCTTCTCTTGCAGCTTCTGCTAATTCTTTTACTACTCCATGATATATGTATCCACCACGGTCAAATACTACTGTTTCTACTTTCTTTGCTTTTGCTCTTTTTGCGATTAAAGCACCTACTTCTTTAGCAGCTTCTTTATTAGCATGTTTTATTTTAACTTCTTTATCTAATGTTGAAGCTTGGCAAATAGTGTTTCCAGCAACATCATCTATGATTTGTACATATATATTGCTATTACTTCTATATACACATAATCTTGGTCTTTCTGCTGTTCCAGATATTTTTCTTCTTACACGAATATGTCTTCTTGTTCTTTCCATTTTTCTATCTGTCTTTTTTACCATCTTTATTACTCCTTTCTTTAAGGTTCTTTTTATTTAAAATCTTTTAATTTTATTTTCCAGTCTTACCTTCCTTACGTCTAATAACCTCATCAGCATATTTAATACCTTTACCTCTATATACTTCTGGTGGTCTTTTTGATCTTACAACTGCTGCTGTTTGACCAACTAATTCTTTATCTATTCCATTTACTATAATTGTATTTGGGTTTGGAACATCAAAAGTAATTCCAGCTGGTGCTTCAAATATTACTGGATGTGAATATCCTAATGTTAAATTTAAATTATTTCCTTGTTTTTGAACTCTATATCCAACACCATTTATTTGTAATTCTTTACTGTATCCTGAAGTTACACCTATAATCATATTGTTGATTAATGTTCTTGTTAATCCGTGTAAACTTCTATTTATAGCTTCATCATTTATTCTTGTTACTGTAATGATGTTATCAGCCATATCTATAGAAATATTTTTATGTATTTCTCTTTCTAATGTACCTTTTGGTCCTGTTACAGTGATTTTTTGTCCATCTATTTTTACTTGTACTTCTGATGGTACTGTAATAGGTTTATTTCCTATTCTTGACATTTTAGGTTTTTCCTCCTTCTTTTATTTTTACTTTTCTACCAAACGTATGCTAGTACTTCTCCACCAACACCTAATTCTCTAGCTTCTTTATCTGTTTTTAATCCTTTTGATGTAGATATAATAGCTATTCCTAATCCGTTTAATACTTTTGGTAATTCTTCCTTAGAAGCATATACTCTTAATCCTGGTTTACTTATTCTTTTTAAACCATCAATTACTCTATTTCCTTTTTCATCATATTTTAGAGTAACTCTTATTATCCCTTGAGTATCATCTTTGATTTCTTCAAAAGATTTTATGTATCCTTCTTTATATAATATATCAGCAATACCTAGTTTCATGTTTGAAGCTGGGATATCAACTGTTTTATGTTTTGAACTATTTGCATTTCTAATTCTTGTTAACATATCTGCTATTGGATCTGTAATATTCATATTAATTACTAACCTCCTTTTCTTTCCTTATATTATCAGGGGACACACTTTTATTAAAGTTTATCTCCTTTTATTTTCTACCAGCTTGCTTTTTTAACTCCTGGTATTTCTCCTTTATGTGCTAATTCTCTAAAACATACACGGCATATTCCATATTTTCTAATATATGCATGTGGTCTACCACATAATTTACATCTGTTATATTCTCTTGTTTTATATTTTTGTGGTCTTGCTTGTTTTATTTTCATTGCTTTTTTAGCCATAGTTTTACTCCTTTCCTTTGACTAACTTTAAATTATCCCTTGAAAGGCATTCCCATTAATTTTAACAACTCTTTAGCTTCTTCATCAGTTTTAGATGTTGTTACAAATATAATATCCATACCTCTTAATTTATCAACTTTATCATATTCAATTTCAGGGAATATTAATTGTTCTTTTATACCCATTGAGTAGTTTCCTCTTCCATCAAAAGAATTTGCTGAAACTCCTCTAAAGTCTCTAACTCTTGGAAGTGCTACATTAAATAATTTGTATGCAAAATCATACATTTTATCTGATCTTAATGTTACTTTACATCCAATGTTAACTCCTTCTCTTAATTTAAATGCTGCTATTGATTTTTTTGCTTTTGTTATAACTGGTCTTTGACCTGTTATTTGCTCTAAATCTTTCATAGCATTTTCTAAAGATTTTGGATTTTCTTTTAAATCTCCTAATCCTATATTTATAACTATTTTATCAAGTTTTGGAACTTGCATAACAGATTTATATTCAAACTTTTTCATTAATGCTGGAATTATTTCTTTTTTATATTGTTCTCTTAATTTTTCCATGGATTACTTAATCCTCCTTTCTTCTAATTTAATTTTGCTCCGCATTTTTTACAAACACGTACTTTTTCGTCTTTTTCTATTTTATATCCTACTTTTGTAGCTTTTCCACATTTAGAACATACTACATTTACTTTTGAACTTGGTATGCTGCATTCTACAGCTATTATTCCACTTTCTTCTCCTTGTTTTCTAGCTTTTACATGTTTTTTTCTAACATTTACATCTTTAACTATAACTTTATCGTCTTTTGGAATAACTTCTAGAACTTCTCCTGTTTTACCTTTATCATTTCCAGATAAAACTTCAACTTTGTCACCTTTTTTTATTCTCATTTAGAGTTTGCCTCCTTTTCTTCATTTTTCTTCATCATTCAAATATCTTGTTCTATATAGATATTTTTTGATAATTTATAAAACTTCTGGAGCTAATGAAAGAATTTTCATATACTCTTTTTCTCTTAATTCTCTTGCAACTGGTCCGAAGATACGTGTTCCTTTTGGTGTTCCATCTTCTTTTATTATTACAGCTGCGTTTTCATCAAATTTTATATATGAACCATCTGGTCTTCTTAATCCTTTTTTAGATCTTACTATAACAGCTTTTACAACTTCACCTTTTTTTACAACTCCACCTGGTGTTGCTGATTTAACTGAAGCAACTATTACATCTCCTATGTTAGATGTTTTTCTGTATGAACCACCTAAACATCTAATACACATAATTTCTTTTGCACCAGTATTATCTGCTACTTTTAATCTTGTTTGTTGTTGGATCATTTATGGTTCCTCCTTTCCTCTCTTAAACAAAGTTACTGCTTTGTTTTTTATTTGCTCTATTTCAAGGGATATTTCCCTTTTGTTTTTATATTATTTAGTAATTGCTTTTTCTAAAACTTCAACTACTCTCCATCTCTTATCTTTAGAAAGTGGTCTTGTTTCCATTACTTTTACTTTGTCACCTATTTGGCAAACATTTTCTTCATCATGTGCTTTTAATTTATATGTTCTTTTTACTGTTTTACCATACATTTTATGACTAACACTTGTTTCAACTGCTACTACAACTGTTTTATCCATTTTATTAGATAGTACAGTACCAATCATAACTTTACGAAGATTTCTTTCTTCCATTTAGATTTCTCCTTTCTCATTAGACATAGTTATACTTTAAAGTATCTACTTTATCTACGACTTTTAATTATTATGCTTTTTTTGATTCTGCTATTTTTCTTTCTGTTAATACAGTATTTATTCTAGCAATATCTTTTTTAACTTCTTTGATTTTCATTGGATTATCTAATCCGTTTGTAGCTAAACTAAATTTTAGTTTAAATAATTCTGTTTTTAGTTCACCTAATTCTTTTTCTAATTCTGGTGAAGACATCTCTTTTATTTTATTTATCTTCATCATTATCACCTACCTTTTCAGTTTCTCTTGCTACAAATTTTGTTTTATTAGGTAGTTTGTTCATAGCAAGTCTTAAGGCTTCTCTAGCAATTTCTTCTGGTACACCAGCTATTTCAAACATTACTCTACCTGGTTTTACTACTGCTACCCAATATTCTGGAGCACCTTTACCTTTACCCATACGAGTACCGATAGGTTTTGCAGTCATTGGTTTGTCTGGAAAGATTTTAATCCAAACTTTTCCACCTCTTTTTATATAACGAGTCATAGCAATACGGGCTGCTTCAATTTGATTACTTGTTATTAATCCTGATGTTACAGCTTGAATACCATATTCTCCATCTGTAACTCTATTACCTCTTGTTGCTTTTCCTCTCATTCTACCTTTTTGCATTTTTCTATGTTTTGTTCTTTTTGGCATTAATGGCATTATTTGTCTCCTCCTTCCATTTTCTTCTCTGGAAGAACTTCTCCTTTATATATCCATACTTTTACACCGATTTTTCCGTATGTTGTATTTGCTTCAGCAAATCCATAGTCTATATCAGCTCTTAAAGTTTGTAATGGAATATTTCCTTCTTTATAGAATTCAGTTCTTGCCATGTCAGCTCCACCTAATCTTCCAGATACTGCAGTTTTAATTCCTAAAGCACCTGCTTTCATAGATTTTTGCATACATTGTTTCATAGCTCTTCTGAATGAAATTCTTCTTTCTAATTGTCCAGCAATATTTTCTGCAACTAATTGTGCATCTGTATCAATGTTTTTAACTTCAACTATGTTTAAGTTAACATCTTTTCCTATTAATTTTGTAAGTTCAGCTTTTACGCTTTCTACTCCTGCTCCACCTTTTCCTATTACAATTCCTGGTTTAGCAGTAAATAAATTTACTTTTATAGCTTTTGCTGTTCTTTCTATTTCAATTTTAGAAATTCCAGCTAAATATAATTTTTTCTTTAAAAATTTACGTATTTTTTGATCTTCTACTAAATAATCTGCAAAGTTTCTTGAATCTGCATACCATTTAGAATTCCAATCTTTTATGATTCCAACTCTTACACCTGTTGGATGTACTTTTTGTCCCATTTTTAAAAAATCCTCCTTTCTATTTGTCATCTCTTAAAACTATTGTTATATGACTTGTTCTTTTTCTAATTCTTACTGCTGAACCTTTAGCAGCTGGTCTAATTCTCTTTAATGTTGGACCTTGATTTGCATAGATTTCAGCAACATATAAATTTTCATGTTTCATATCATGATTGTTTTCAGCATTTGCAATTGCTGATTTTAATAATTTTTCAATTATTTCTGATGATGCTTTTGGTGTGAATTTAACTATTGCTAAAGCTTCATCTACATTTTTCCCTCTTATTAAATCTGCTACTATTTTAACTTTTCTAGCTGATATTCTTGCAAATTTAAGAGTTGCTTTAGCTTCGTTTATAACGGCTGTTTCTTGCTTTTCCACTTTTTTTACCTCCTTGTTTTTGCAATCAACGCTTTAAAATTTTAGCGTTTTCTTGTTTTTAAGTTTATTTCTCTATTTATTTACTTTTGATGTTTTGTCTCCTGCGTGTCCTTTAAATGTTCTTGTTGGAGCAAATTCACCTAATTTATGACCAATCATTTCTTCCGCTATATAAATTGGAACATGTTTTCTTCCATCATGTACCGCAATTGTATGACCAACCATTTGTGGATATATTGTTGAAGCTCTTGACCAAGTTTTTAAAACTTCTTTTTCTCCTGTTTCGTTCATAGCTTCTATTCTTTTTAATAGTTTTTCTTGTACAAATGGTTTTTTCTTTGTTGATCTTGACATGTAAATGTCCTCCTTTCCAAAGATTTTATTTAATTGTAAATTCATTTAATTCACTTTTAATTCAAAAGTCTTCTTGTTGTTCAAAATGCATAGCATTTCGAACTAACAATTAACTTATTTTCTTCTCTTAACAATAAATTTGTTAGATAATTTCTTTTTATTTCTTGTTTTATATCCAAGAGCTGGTTTACCCCAAGGAGTCATTGGTCCAGCGTGTCCTACTGGAGCTCTACCTTCACCACCACCATGTGGGTGATCTACTGGGTTCATAACTGATCCTCTAACTGTTGGTCTTATTCCCATATGTCTTTTTCTACCAGCTTTACCAATTTTAACATTTTCATGATCGCTATTTCCGATTACTCCGACTGTAGCTCTACATCTTGCTAAAATTAATCTCATTTCTCCTGATGGAAGTCTTACGTGTGCATATTTTCCTTCTTTAGCCATTAATTGTGCACTTTGACCTGCAGCTTTAACTAATTTTCCACCTTGTTTTGGATTTAATTCGATGTTGTGAATTAAAGTACCTACTGGAATTGAGCTAATTGGCATACAGTTTCCTGGTTTAATGTCAACAGCATCTCCTGATATTACTTTATCTCCATCTGTTAATCCTTGTGGAGCTAATATATATGCTTTTTCTCCATCTTCATATTGAATTAATGCAATATTTGCACTTCTGTTTGGATCGTATTCGATACCAATTACAGTTGCTTCCATATCGTCTTTATTTCTTTTAAAATCTATTATTCTATATTTTTGTCTGTTTCCACCACCTTGGTGTCTTACTGTGATTCTACCATATGAGTTTCTACCAGCATTTTTCTTTTTCTTTGCTAGTAATGATTTTTCAGGAGTTTTCTTTGTTACTTCTGAGAAATCAGAAACTGTCATGTTTCTTCTTGATGGTGTATATGGTTTAAAGTGTTTCATTCCCATTTTCTTTTCTCTCCTTTATATATTATCAATGGATTTTTTCCTGCTCCATCTGCAGATATTCTTTATTCTCCGGGTTCTTTCCCGATATCTTCATTGTTTATTTAGATTTCTTTATTTTTTCAGACATTACTAAGCTCCCATAAATTCATCTATTGAATCTTTATATTTTACAGAAACTTTAGTTTCTTTTCCACCTTTAGCTAAGTATGAAACTTCTCCTGGATTTGTATCTATTGTAACAATAGCTTTTTTCCAATCTGAAGTTTTACCTACATGGTATCCAACTCTTTTTTTCTTTCCATTTACATTCATAGTGTTTACTTTTAATACTTTTACTTGAAATAGTTTTTCAACTGCTTTTGCTATTTCAACTTTAGTTGCTTTTTTATTTACTTTGAAAGTATATTTACCTTCTTGTAATTCATCATTACTTTTTTCAGTAACAACTGGTGCAATTATAATTTCTTCTGGTAACATTATGCGTACACCTCCTCTAATTTTTTAACAGTATCAACTGGTAAAATTAGATTTGTATATTTTAATAAATCAAATACGTTTATGTTGTTAGCTGTTATTGTTTTAACTCCTTCAATATTTCTTGATGACATTAAAACATTTTGATTGTTTTCTGGAAGAACTATTAATGTTTTTCCTTCTACTTTTAAATCAGCTAATGCTTTTACCATTGTTTTTGTTTTGATTTCTTTTAATTCTAATTTTTCAACAACTGTTAATTCTTTTTCTAATACTTTAGAACTTAAGATTGATTTAATTGCTAATCTTCTTTCTTTTTTATTAACTGTATATTTGTATGAACGAGGTTTTGGTCCTAAAGCAATACCACCTTTAATCCATTGTGGAGCTCTTATACTTCCTTGTCTTGCTCTACCTGTTCCTTTTTGTCTCCATGGTTTTCTACCACCACCACGTACTTCTGCTCTTGTTTTTGTACTTTGTGTACCTTGTCTTTGATTAGCTAAGTAATTAACTAGTACGCTATGTACTATTGCTTCATTTGGTTCAATTCCAAATATAGCTTCTGCTAATTCAACATCACTTACTTTTTTACCTTTTATATCATATACATCTACTTTTGGCATTTTGTATTTCCTCCTTCCTTCTATTTAGTAGCCTTTACAGCTGATTTTATTTTTAAGATAGATCCTTTTGCTCCTGGAACACTACCTTTTAATAAGATTACATTTTTATCCATGTCTACTCTTACAACATCTAAGTTTTGTATTGTAATTGTAACTCTTCCCATATGTCCTGGAAGTTTTTTACCTTTAAATACTCTACCTGGTGTTGATGTAGATC
>USQA01000022.1 GCA_900556695.1 uncultured Clostridium sp. | reverse complement strand
ACATAAGGAGGATTTTATGAAAAAGTATAAATTTATTTCACACAACGAATCAGACACAAAAAACTTTGCTAAAAACTTAGCAGGAATTTGTAAAGCTAAAGATATTATTGTCTTAACTGGTGATTTAGGTTCAGGAAAAACTAAATTTACAGAAGGTTTTTTATCATATTTTAATTTACAAGATGAAATTTCAAGTCCTACTTTCACTATTGTTAACGAATATTTAAAAAATGATGTGAATATTTATCATTTTGATGTATACAGATTAGAAGATTCCTCTGAATTTTATGAAATAGGTGGCGAAGAATATTTTGATAAAGGTATTTGCATTATAGAATGGGGCGAACTAATTAAAGATGCTTTACCTAAAGAATATACTCATATCACTTTCTCTCGAGACGAAAAAAATGAAAATTTAAGAATTTTAAATATAAATACAAATTGTGAAAGGTTGGAAAAATATTTTGAAAATATTAAGTATTGATACAGCAAGTAATATTTGCGGAGTTTCTATTTTAGAAAATGATAAATTAATATGTAGTTTAGACAAAAATACTGGAAGAACACATTCAGAAAACTTAATGCCTATGATAGATGAAATTTTTAATAAAACAAATTTAACTATAAATGATATTAACCTTATTATTTGTAACATAGGTCCAGGTTCTTTTACAGGAATAAGAATTGGAGTTGCTACTACTAAAGCTTTTAGTGATTCTTTAAATATTCCTTGTATTGGAGTTAATTCATTAGAAAGTTTAGCATATAATGAAAAGCCAAATTTAAACAATGGAGATATTATTTTTAGTATAATTGATTGCAAAAATGAAAATTGTTATTATTCTGTTTATGAATTTAATGATAATCAATACAAAGAAATTTTTCCACCAAAATCAGATAGCATTAATAATCTTAAAATTTTAGAAAAAGAACTTAATAATAAAAAAATAGTTTTTGTTGGAGATGGAGTTGAAGTTTATAAAAATCAGTTATCATCTATCTTTTCCAAAGCAATCTTTTCTAAAAATAACTTTCTTAATTCTTATAATTTGGGGTTGTGTGGATTTGACAAATATAATAACAAAGATTTTAATGAAGTTATGCCATTATATTTAAAGAAACCTCAAGCTCAAAGGCAATTAGAAGCTAAACAATTATTATCAAACTCAATCTAAAAAATACATACAATAATATAATGATTTTAAGTAATTGCTATATTATGGTAGAAAGGTCCGTCCCCAGTGGCAAAAAATTGCCAAAAAGGTCCGTCCCCGATGGCAATTTGAAAGGAAAATAAAAATGGATTTTACTTTTAAAAAAATGGATATTCAAGATTTAGAAGAAATTAAAGATGTTTTATTATCTGATTTTGATGATTTCTGGTCTTATGAAGTTTTAAGAGAAGAATTATTGAGCGATTCTTCTTTATATATTGTAGCTAAAAAGCAAAATGAGATAATTGGTTTTGCTGGAATAAAGATTATAATAGATGAAGCTGATATTATGAATATAGTTGTAAAAAAATCTTATAGAAATAATGGTATTGGTTCATTATTATTAGAAAATTTAATAGTAATTTCTAACAATAAAAATTTAAATTTTATTAATTTGGAAGTTGATTGTAAAAATATTGTTGCTATTAATTTATATAAAAAATTTGGATTTGAAGAAATAGCTTTAAGAAAAAATTATTATAAAGATAATGATGCAATTATTATGAAAAAAAAATTACCTTAGAATAAAACTTTGGTAATTTTTTCTTTTATTTTTTGTTATTTTAAATCAATCTTTATTTGTTTTTCTTCTGTTAATTCTATTCTAGTATATTTAACCCCGCATTCATCAAATAATCTTCTTGAAGCAATGTTGTTTTCTGAATCTTTATATTTATCAGATAAATATATTATTTCTTTTATTCCTGATTGAATAATAATTTTGGCGCATTCATTACAAGGAAATAAATCTACATATATTTTAGCATTTTCTAAATCTTTTTTGTTACCTCTATAATTTAATATTGCATTCATTTCTGCATGACATACATATGGATATTTCGTATCAAGATTTTCTCCTTCTCTTCCCCATGGAAATTTTTCATCATCAAATCCATTTGGCGCACCATTATAACCTATTGATAGTATTCTGTTGTCATTACTAACAATACAAGCGCCTACTTGTGTTGATGGATCTTTACTTCTCATTGCAGATAATTTTGCTATTGCCATAAAATATTCATCCCATGCTAAATAATCTTTTCTCTTATTCATACCATTCCATCTCCCATCCAGCTATTATTACAGTATCACCTTCACATATTCCCATTTCTTTTAATTGTTCTTCAATTCCCATATTCCTTAAGCTTTTTTGTAGGTAATACATTGATTCATTATCTTCTATGTTTATTCTTCCCATTAGTCTTTCTACTGCTTTTCCTGTAACAATAAATACTTCATCTTGTTTTTTAATCTCCCATTGTTGTTTTTCATCTTCTAATGTGTAAACAATTTTATCTTCTATTTCTATTAAATCTTCTTTTGGTAATGTTTTTAATACTTCTGATACATGATCAATTAACTCTTGTACTCCTTGTTTTGTTGCTCCTGATATTTTATATAATTCTAATCCTTCTTTTTTTGCTAATTTCTCTACCTCTTCAAGTAGTTTTTCATCTTGTATTACATCTATTTTATTTGCCACTATTATTTGTTTTCTAGTACTTAATTTCTCACTGTATTTTTTTAGTTCTTCATTTATTGCATAAAAATCTTCAACTGGATTCCTTCCCTCTTGACCAGAGACATCTAAAAAATGTAGTAATAATCTCGTTCTTTCCACATGTCTTAAAAATTGTATTCCAAGTCCTACACCTTCGCTTGCGCCTTCTATTATTCCTGGAATATCGGCTATTACAAACCCATCACCATTTTTCATTTTTACAACACCAAGATTTGGTTCAAGTGTTGTAAAATGGTAATTTGCTATTTTAGGTCTAGCTTCTGTTACTGTTGATAAAAATGTTGATTTTCCTACATTTGGGAAACCTAATAATCCTACATCTGCTAATAACTTCAATTCTAATATAAGTTCTTTTTCTTCTCCTTTTTCTCCATCTTCAGAAAATCTAGGAGCTTGTCTAGTAGCTGTTGCAAAGTGTGAGTTTCCTCTGCCTCCTCTTCCACCTTTTAATATTAATTCTTTTTGATTTGGTTTAGATAAATCCACAACTACTTTTCCTGTTTTTACATCTTTTACTACTGTACCTATTGGAACTTTTATATATAAATCTTCTCCATATTTTCCATTACAATGATTTCCACTTCCGTTTTCACCATTTTTGGCCTTAAATTTTTTGTTATATCTAAAATCAATTAATGTATTTTTATCTTTATCAACTTGGAAATAGATATTTCCACCATTTCCTCCATCTCCACCATCAGGGCCACCTGCAGCAACATATTTTTCTCTTCTAAATGTTGCAGCACCATTTCCTCCATCTCCTGATTTAATTATAATTTTTGTATAATCTGTAAACATTATTTTCTCCTTTTTTACCTAAGGGATACACCCTTTAATCAACTTTCTTGCCACAAGGGCAATATATTTTTTAATAATCTAACATCATTGCTTTTTTTATTGTTTTCATTGTTGCTTTTGCTTCTTCTTGTGCTTTTTTAGTTCCTTCCATTAAGATTCTATCAACCTCTTCTGGATGTTCTTCATAATAAGCTCTTTTTTCTCTAATTGGTCTTAATTCTTCTATGATATTTTGTGCTAATTGTTTTTTACAAGCAACGCAACCTCTTTTTCCTAATTTACATTCTTCACATACTGTTTTTACATCTTCTGGTTTTGTAAATAAATTATGATAATATGCAACCATACAAACATCTGGATTTCCTAGATCATCTTTTTTTATACGATTAGGATCTGTTACTGCTCCCATAACTTTTTTTGTTATTTCTTCTTCACTATCTGATAAATAAATTGCATTTCCAAGAGATTTTCCCATTTTTTCATTTCCATCTAGTCCTTTAATTCTCTTTTCTTTTGATAATACTGCTTTAGGTTCTATTAAAACATTACCATAAATGCTATTAAACTTTCTAACAATTTCTCTACATTGTTCAATTAATGGTAATTGATCTTCTCCTACTGGTACTAATTCTCCTCTAAAAGCTGTTATATCTGCTGCTTGACTAACTGGATATCCTAAAAATCCATATGTTACACTTTCTCCAAATATCTCTCTTTTTTGAGCAATTTCTGTTTTTACTGTTGGATTTCTTTGTAATCTAGCTATTGTTACTAAATTTGAATAAAATACTGTTAATTCTGCAACTTCTGGTATCATTGATTGTATGTATATTGTTGTTTTTTTAGGGTCTATTCCAACAGATAAATAATCTATTGCAACTTCTCTTACATTTTTTCTTACTTTTTCTGGATTATTAAAATTATCTGTTAATGCTTGAACATCTGCTATTAATATATATGGATCATATTCTCCACTTTCTTGTAATTCTACTCTCTTTTTTAATGATCCAAAATAATGTCCTATATGTAATCTTCCTGTTGGTCTATCTCCTGTTAATATTCTTTTTTTATTCATATCTATCAGTCTCCTTCTTTATTTCTTTATATTTATTTTTTTGTCAATTATATATTCTGGTCTATTTTTTGTTTCATCATATATTCTAGCTATATATTCTGAAATAATCCATATTGATAATAACTGAACTCCGCTAAACAATGTAATAGCCACCATTATTGATGTCCAACCAGGTGATAATTGATTTAAACGAAATGCATATGAAACTAAAGAATATATTAAAATTATTATAGAAATTATAATTGTAATAAATCCTAAGCCCCCTACTAATTTTAATGGTTTTGTAGAAAAACTTATTATACCATCTGTAGCTAATTTAATCATTTTTTTCAATGGATATTTTGTTTTTCCCGCTGCTCTTTCTTGTCTTTCATATTCAAAAGGAATTTGTTTAAAACCTACCCAACTAAATAAACCTCTTAAAAATTTATTATGTTCTGGAAGGCTGTTTACTACATCTATTACCTTTCTATCTATTAATCTAAAGTCTCCTGTATCTTTAGGAATTTCAACATCAGACAATGCATTTAATGTTTTATAAAACATTTTTGCTGTAACCAATTTAAATGCGGATTCGCCTTTTCTTTTCTTTCTTTTTCCATATATTACTTCATTTCCATCTTCCCACAACTCAAGCATTTGAGGTATTAATTCTGGCGGATCTTGTAAATCAGCATCTATAATAACTATGGCATCTCCTGCAACTTCTTTTATTCCTGCTGTTACTGCTGCTTGATGTCCAAAGTTCCTAGAAAAAGAAAGCACTTTTACTTTTTCATTTTCTTTTGCAATTTTTTGCAATATAGTTAAAGTTGAATCTTTTGAACCATCATTAACAAATATTATTTCATATTCATATTGTTTTAAATTTTCTAATATATCTTTTATTTTTGTATACGATTTATTTGCCACTTCTTCTTCGTTATACATAGGTATAACAACAGATACTTTTTTCATGCTAACATTCATCTCTTTCTTTTGATATTGTATAAAATTATGCAATTATTATACTTTCTAATTTTTTTTGCTTTTAAACGCAAAAAATTTGCTTATAAAAAAATTTAATATTATAACTATTACAGTTAATCCTGCTTTTGTTATTATATTAGGAATCGGTAATGTAAATAATATAAGTCCTCCAACAAATTCTACTATCATTGTAAAAGCTCTTCCTAATATAAATTTTAAAAATTGTGTTATTTTTTCTTTTGATGTCTTAGCTTCTGAATGAAATACTAAATCTTTATTTGTTATATATGCAAATAATACTGCTAGTATAATTGCTATAAAGTTTGATATATTTTCATTCCACTTTAACAAATTATTCATTACATAAAATGACCCTAAATTCACAATTGTTGTAAATACTCCGAAGACGATATATAAAATCACTTCTTTTGTTAATATTTTTTTAATTAATTCTTTTATCTTTTCCATATATGTTTCCTTTGTTTTATTTTATAAAATTATATATTCAAAGCCTTTTTTTGTCAATAGAACTTACTACTAGAAGCTTTTATATAGCAAAATGATTTATATTATAGAACAAATTTATGAAATAAATTTGTGTGCAATGTATTTTATATATTATAAAATCAGCATAACTTTCCTAATATATAAAAAATTAAGGAAATCTAGATAAAAATTTTATCTAAATTCCCCTTAAAATATCTTTTATTATTTTAACCATTCTGGATTTTCTAAATACCAGTCAATTGTTTTTACAATTCCATCTTCAAATTTTGTTTTTGGATACCATCCAAGTTCGTTTTTAATTTTTGTTGGATCAATTGCGTATCTATAATCATGTCCTTTTCTGTCTTCTACATGTTCAATTAAATCTTCTGATTTGCCTAATCTTTGTAAAATTAATTTAACGATTTCTATATTTCTTTTTTCATTGTGTCCACCAATATTATATCTTTCTCCTGCTACTCCATTATGGAATACTAAGTCAATTGCTTCGCAGTGATCTTCTACATATAACCAATCTCTAATATTTAATCCTTCTCCATATACTGGCAATTTTTCATCTTTTAAAGCTAATTTAATCATATGTGGTATTAATTTTTCATTGTGTTGATATGGTCCATAGTTATTTGAACAGTTTGTTACATTAACATTCATTTTAAATGTTTCTTTATATGCAAGTGCAATTAAATCTGAACTTGCTTTTGATGATGAATATGGACTGCTTGGTTGAATTGGTGATGTTTCTGTAAAGTATCCTTCTTCTCCTAATGATCCGTATACTTCATCTGTAGAAATGTGTACAAATTTGTTAGAACTTCCTTCTCCCCATTTTTGTTTTGCTGTTTCTAATAATGTATGTGTTCCTATCACATTTGTTTGTGTGAAAACAAATGGATTTTTTATACTATTGTCAACATGTGATTCTGCTGCAAAATGGATTACTCCATTTATATCATATTTATCAAATATTTCTTTCATTTTTTCAAAATCACATATATCTGCTTGTACAAATGTTATTTTATCTTCTACCTTTTTTAAATTATCCATATTTCCTGCATATGTTAGTTTATCTACTACTACAACATTATAATCTGGATGTTTATTTACAAAATATTCTGCAAAGTTTGCTCCTATGAAACCTGCTGCTCCTGTTACTAATACATTTTTACTCATTTTAATCTTTCCTTCCTTATTTATATTGTTATAAAGGAGTGTCCCCTATTCCCTGTTTGCAGGGAATAAAAGGAACGTCCCTAAATCCCTTTAAATAAATCTGTTTCTTTTAATTCTTTTAGAGATGGCCATTTAGCATCTTTTTCAGAAGTTAATAAATCTTCTACTTTCATATCTCCTAAAGGCCAATCAATTGCTACATCTGGGTCATTCCATGCAAGTCCACCTTCTGCTTCATGGTTATAAACATCATCACATTTATATGTAAATTCTGCTTCATCTGATAATACTAAAAATCCATGTGCAAATCCTCTAGGAATCATAAACATTTTTTTATTTTCTTCAGAAAGTACTACACCTTCCCATTTTCCATATGTTTTGCTTCCTGGTCTTAAATCTACAGCCACATCAAACACTTCTCCTTTAACAACTCTAACCAATTTAGCTTGAGTATTTTCTTTTTGAAAATGTAGTCCTCTTAAAACACCTTTACTTGATTTAGATTGGTTGTCTTGTACAAAATCATAATGTAAACCAATTTCTTCAAATTCATTTTTACTCCATGTTTCCATAAAATATCCTCTATTGTCTCCAAATACTGTTGGTTCTATAACATATACTCCTTCAATTGAAGTTTCTATTTTTTTGAATTTTCCCATTGCTTTTCACTCCTCTTATTTTATTAGTGCTTTTAGATATTTTCCATAATCTGTTTTCATATATTGTTCTGCTAATTTTGATAGTTCTTCTGCTGTTATCCATCCTTTTTGATATGCTATCTCTTCTGGGCAACATACTTGCATCCCTTGTCTTTTTTCTATTGTTTGTACAAAACTTGCTGTTTCTAATAATGCATCATGTGTTCCTGTATCAAACCATGTCATTCCCCTTCCAAATGTTTCTACATATAATTTATTCATTTTCATATATTCTTCATTTAGTGTTGTTATCTCTAATTCTCCTCTTGCTGATGGTTTTACATTTTTAGCCATTTCTATTACATCATTTGTATAGAAATATAATCCTGGAACTGCATAATTTGATTTTGGATTTTCTGGCTTTTCTTCAATTGATATTGCTTTTCCTGTTTCGTCTATTTCAACAACTCCATATGCTCTTGGGTCTTTTACTTGATATCCAAATATTGTTGATTCATTTTCTCTTTCATTTGCTCTTTTTAACATTTCTGATAAGTGAGAACCATAGAACATGTTATCTCCTAATATCATTGCAACATTGTCCTCTCCTATAAATTCTTCACCTATTATAAATGCTTCTGCAAGTCCATTTGGTTTTTCTTGTATTTTGTATTCAAAATTCATTCCCCATTGAGCCCCATCTCCTAGCAATGTTTTGAAAGTTTCTGAATCTCTCGGTGTTGTTATTATTAATACCTCTCTTATTCCTGCTTCCATCAATACTGATAATGGATAATAAATCATTGGTTTGTCATATACTGGCATTATTTGTTTTGATATAGCATGTGTTAGTGGATATAATCTTGTTCCACTTCCTCCTGCTAAAATAATTCCTTTTCTATTTTTCATTTTTTAGTTCTCCTTTTCTTATTTATAAATTATTATCTTTTACATTTTTCCTTCTTCTTTTAAATATCTTTTTAAAGCATCTTCCCATTCTGGTACTTCAATTCCTGCTCCTTTTAATTTTTCTTTTGACATTTGAGAATTTTTTGGTCTTTTTGCTTGTACTATGTTCATCATTTTTATATATTCTTCTGTAGTTACTGGATTAACTTTACACATTGTTCCTGTATATTCGAATATAGCTTTTGTAAAATCATACCATGTTGTATATCCATCATTTGTTGAATTATATATTCCATATGGTATTTTCTTAGTTACTGCTTGATATATTATCTCTGATAAATCTTTTGCATATGTTGGGCTTCCATGTTGATCTGCAACTACATTTAACTCATCTTTATCTTCACCTAGTTTTAACATTGTTTTTACAAAGTTATTTCCACCTATTCCGTATAACCATGCTGTTCTAAATATATAATATTTATCTGTATTTTCTTGTATTTGCTCTTCTCCATGTAATTTTGTTATTCCATATGCTGTAACAGGTGCTTTTAGATCATCTTCTTTATAATCTTTTTCTATATCTAAATCTCCACCAAATACATAATCTGTACTTACATGTACTAAAACAGCATCATTTGCTTTGGCTGCTTTTGCTAAGTTTCCAGGTCCATCTGCATTTATTTTTTCAACAATTTCTCCTGCTGTTTCAGCTTTATCAACTGCTGTAAATGCTGCACAGTTTATTATGCATTCTGGTTTTTCTTTTTCTACAAAATTCATTACCATTTCTTCGTTTGTTATATCTAACTCAGCTACATCTGTTAGTACTAATTCATTTCCTTCTGAAAATTTATCTTTTATTTCTTTAGCAAGCATTCCATTTGCTCCTGTTATTAATATTTTCATATTGACACTTCCTTTCGAATTTTTACGTTTATATAATATCATTTAAACAAAAAAAGTACAAGCTTTTCTTGTACTTTTTATTATTTTACCATCTCATTATCATATAAAATTGTATAATATGTCCATCCCATTATAAAAGGCATTGAAATTATTATAGGTAACATATATCTTAAATATGCATTTACTGGTGATGCCACACATACTAGTATTATTATATACATTGAAACTAAAGGTATAATCTCTTTATATTTTCTATAATAAATTAATACTAATGTAATAATAATTATCAACCAACTATAAAATCCACAACTAAAAAACAAACCTACAAATGGCAAATTTCTTATCATATTTATAAAACTTTCTATTCCATTTCTCTGCTTAACATTATTTAGATGTATATCTAAATTCATTTTATTCCCATTAAATGTATCTATTTCAAATTGAGCCAAGCCGTCCTTAAATTCTTTTCTATCCGGATAAAAATATCCATATGTTGAATTTAGAGTAGCACTAATATACACACCTGGATGTTTTAATAACATTTTCCACCATCGTATAAAGTAATTTTTCAAATCTTCTTTACTACAATTAACCTTAAAATTTTGTTTTACTATATCTATTGATTCAGGATTATAATTTGCTTTAAAGTCTTCAATATTAATCAATTTCTCTATATCTTCTTTTTCTTCTTGTGTCAAATCATATGTCATAATATATCTTGCTGTCTGTTGTAAAGGAATAGCTAACACTTCTCTTACGCTACCTTTAGAAATTTTTAAATTTTTTATCAATATTAAATTTCCACAGTAGCAAAATAATATTGTAACAATAGACATTACTATTATACTATTTCTAATTTTTATGTTCTTTAATATAAATAAAAATGGAATTGTAAATAATATAAGATATATTCCATTATTTCTAAAGCAATATATG
>USQA01000021.1 GCA_900556695.1 uncultured Clostridium sp. | reverse complement strand
TTAGAAGGTATCTTTGGCGTAAAAGATGACAAATTTAATGAAAAACATACATTAGATATTTCGGCAACTGATAGTCCTAATGTTGGACCTACTACATTAAACAACTGTATTAAACAATCAGCAGGTGCTAATAAAGGATTATTCAAATTAGTAATAATGCATAGTGAAGTTGCTACAAACTTAGAAAACTTACAAATTTTAGAATATGCAAAATATACGGATGAAAAAGGAATTGAAAAAAATATTAAAAATATAATGTCAGTTGAAACTGTTGAAAAAGAAAATGTAAGAGAATATAACAGAGGCCTTGATAAACAAAAAAATAACAATAAATTTAATGAAAATAAAAATACTAAAAAATCAAAATCAAGAAGAAACAATAATGAATCAGATTTTGATGAAGGAAAATTAAAAAATCTAAAACAAACAAATAAATTATCTAATATGTTTGATGATCAAGATGGTGGAATGTTAGATTATTATGATTTAACAACACAACGTGGAAGAAGAGGTAAAAAGAAAAATAATAAAAATCAAGGTGAAAGAACAAAACAAAAAATATTCCAATTAACAAAAATAGAAATACCTGAAAGTATAACAGTAAAAGATTTAGCAGCAGAAATGAAGAAAACAACAGCAGATGTTATAAAGAAATTACTTGGATATGGAATTATGGCAACAATAAATCAAGAAGTTGATTTTGACACTGCATATTTAGTTGCTCAAGAATTTGGAATAACAGCAAGTAAAAAAGAGGTTGTATCAGAAGAAGATATTTTATTTGATGATTCTGAAGATAAAGAAGAAGAATTAGAAGTAAGACCACCTGTTATTGTAGTAATGGGACATGTAGACCATGGTAAAACATCATTACTAGATACAATAAGAAAAACAAATGTAATAGAAGGAGAAGCAGGAGGAATTACACAAGCAATTGGTGCATATAAAGTAAAAGTAAAAGATAGAGAAATTACTTTTCTTGATACACCAGGACATGAAGCTTTTACAGCAATGAGAGCAAGAGGTGCTCAAATTACAGATATTGCAATATTAGTAGTAGCAGCAAATGATGGAGTAAAACCACAAACAGTAGAGGCTATAAACCATGCAAAATCAGCTGGAATTCCTATTATTGTAGCAATCAATAAAATAGACTTACCAGATAGTAATATAGAAAAAGTAAAACAAGAATTAATGGCATATGATTTAGTCCCAGAAGAATGGGGAGGAGACACTATATTTGTACCAATATCAGCTAAAAAAGGTGAAAATATTGATCAATTATTAGAAATGGTATTATTAGAAGCAGATGTATTAGAATTAAAAGCAAATCCAAGAAAACAAGCAAAAGGAGCTGTTATAGAAGCACGTCTAGATAAAGCAAAAGGAGCTATAGCAACAATGCTTGTACAAAGAGGATCATTAGATGTTGGAGATACAATAGTAGTTGGTTCTTCTATTGGTAGAATTAGAGCAATGAAAAATGACAAAGGTAAAGTTGTAAAATCAGCAGGACCTTCTACACCAGTAGAAATTATGGGATTAACAGAAGTTCCACAAGCAGGAGATACATTCTATGAAGTTAAAAATGAAAAAATGGCAAAACATTTAATAGAAAGAAGAAAACGTCAAGAAAGAGAAAAAGCTTTAAATGCAACTACAAAAGTAACTTTAGACAATTTGTTCAGCCAAATGGAAGAAGGAAACTTAAAAGTATTAAACTTAATTGTAAAAGCAGATGTACAAGGATCTGTTGAAGCTGTAAAACAAGCTCTAGAAAAACTATCAAATGAGGAAGTAAAAGTAAAAGTTATACATGCTGCAACAGGAGCTGTAAATCAATCAGATGTAACACTTGCAAAAGTATCAAATGCAATAATAATTGCATTTAATGTAAGACCAGATAATATGGCAAGAGAAATTGCAGAAAAAGATGAAGTTGAAATTAAACCATATTCTATTATATACCAAGTAATAGAAGACGTTGAAGCTGCAATGAAAGGAATGTTAGATCCAGAATTTGAAGAAAAAGTAATAGGAAATGTAGAAGTAAGACAAACATTTAGAATTTCAAATGTTGGAACAATTGCAGGAGGATATGTAATATCAGGAAAAGTAGAAAGAAATGCAAATGTAAGAGTTATTCGTGAAAATGTAGTAATTCATGATGGACATTTATCAACATTAAAGAGATTTAAAGATGATGTAAAAGAAGTAACAAAAGGATTTGAATGTGGTATTCAAATTGAAAATTACAATGACATAAAAGAAGGAGACGTAATAGAAGTTTATATAATGGAAGAAATTAAAAGGTAATTTGTGTTATTTTGACAAATGCTAAAAGTAAACTAATATTCGAATTAAAAGCTTTAGTAGCGCTAGCTTACGGATAACTTATTAGACTTCGAAAATTTTAGTAAGAAATATTAGTTTACTATTAGCACAAAGATGAATGAAGGATGTGAAATAATGAAAAAAAGAACAAGACAAAAGTTTGGAAAAAAAGTAGATATTGAAGAATTAGCATATCGAAAAGAAAAAACTAAAAAACAAAACTTTAAAAAAGAACTTAAAGTAGCTACTAGTAGCAAATTTAGTAAGAAAATGAAAAATTATTCTGAAGAAAGAAGAGCTCAAGAAGCTGATGAAAAAAGAAAATTAGATTATTTAAAAGTTATGGATAAATTAGATAATGAAAGATAAAAACAAAAGGAGGTTCAAATTATGCCTGAAAATCAAAATAGATTAGGTCGTATAGATGAACAATATAGAAAAGAATTAAGTCAAATAATAGGATATGAATTAAAAAATCCAAATGTAACAGGTTTAATTAGTGTAACTAAAGTAAAAGTTACAAATGACTTAAAATATGCGAAAGTATATGTAAGTATATTAAATTCAAAAAATATAAAAGATACTTTAGCAGGACTAAAAAAATCAGCTGGATTTGTTCGCTCAGAATTAGCTAAAAGAGTTAATTTAAGAAATACACCAGAGATCATATTTGAGTTAGATGATTCTATAGAATATGGATCTAAAATCGATTCAATTTTAAAAGAAATTATGCCTAAAAAAGAAGACTAGTTTAAAAGTAGAAACTTTTAAAAACTAATTAGGAGGAATATATTTATTATGACATTAGATGAAATTTTAAAAGAAATAAAAAAAGCAGAAAAAATTGTTATATTAACACATGAATCAACAGATGGAGATGCTATAGGAAGTAGTTTAGCAATGAAATTAATGCTAAAAGAGATAGGAAAAGAAGCAGATGTTATTTTACCTGAATATTCTAGATTATTTGATTTTTTGCCTGGAGCTAATGAAATAAAGGAAAGTTCTGAAATATCAAATTATGATTTAGCTATATCAGTTGACTGTGCGAATTTAAAGAGATTGCAAGAAAGAAAATATTTTGAAAATGCCAAGAAAACAGTAGTTATAGATCATCATGGAAGCAATGAAATGTATGGAGATTTAAATTATGTAAATCCTGTTTCTCCGGCATGTTGCGAAATATTAGCAGGGATATTTGATTATTTTGAATTAGATATAACTAAAGATATAGGAACATGTTTAATGACTGGAATAATAACAGATACAGGCGGATTTCAATATAGTGCAGTAAGTTCAGAAACATTTGAATTTGCATCTGAACTATTAAGAAAAGGTGTAGATATACCAGATATCTATAAAAGAACTTTACGTACAAAAACAAAAGCAAATTTTGAGTTAACAAAAAGAGTGATTGATAGAATGGAATTATTAGAAGACGGAAAAGTTACATTTACTTATATAAATATGAAAGATGAAGAAGAAGTTGGAGCAGAACCAGGAGATCATGAAGGTTTAGTTGAAATAGGTAGAGATATAGAAGGAGTAGAAGTTTCTATATTTATTAGACAAAAAGAAGAAAATGCATATAAAGTTTCTTTACGTTCAGGAGAATATGTAAATGTATCTGATATTTGTTTGGTATTTGGTGGCGGAGGACATCAAAAGGCAGCAGGTGCTTTAATAAAAGGTGATGTTGATCAAGTTAAAGAAAAAATCTTAAAAGAGGTAAAAAAAGCATTAAAATGAATGGAATAATAATTATTAATAAACATAAAGGATGTACTTCACATGATATAGTATATAAAGTAAAGAAAATGTTTAATGAAAAAGTAGGACACACAGGAACATTGGATCCAATGGCAACAGGTGTCCTACCTCTACTTATTGGAAAAGGAACACAATGTTCTAAATATTTAATTAATCATGATAAAATATATAATGTAACATTACAATTAGGAGAAAAGACAGATACAGCAGATAGTGAAGGAAAAGTAATAGAAACAAAAGAAGTGAAAGAAGAAACTTTAAAAAAAGAAAATATAGAAAAGATATTTGAAAAATTTAAAGGAAAACAAGAGCAAATCCCTCCGATTTATTCTGCTATAAAAGTAAATGGTAAAAAATTGTACGAATATGCAAGAAAAGGCCAAGAAGTAGAAATAAAACCAAGAAAAATCGAAATTTATAATATAGAGTTATTAAATATAAAAGAAAAGCAAAAACAAATTGAATTTCAAGTAAGTTGTTCAAAAGGAACATATATAAGGAGTTTATGTGAAGATATTGCACAAAGGCTTGAAACAGTAGGATATATGTTAGAATTAAAAAGAATACAAGTAGGAAATTTTAACATAAAAGATGCAATAACAATAGAACAATTAGAAAATAATATAGACAATAAAGAATTTATTGAAGAAAATTTTATACAGTTTGAAGAAATTTTTAAAAATAAAGAAAAGATAGAGCTAGATGATAGAAAATTAAGATTATTTTTAAATGGTGTTCAATTAACAATTGGCAAAGAAGATGGAACATATAAAATATATAATAACAATAAATTTATAGGTATAGGCATAGTAGAAAATAAATTACTAAAAAGAGATATTGTTTTATAAAAAATACATGTAATAAAACTAAAAACATCTCATATACTTTATTAAAAAGTATATTGAGGTGTTTTTATGTATTATATTCAAGAAACTGACAAGCCTAATAAATTATTTGAGTTTTTCAATATTATAAAATTACAAGATGACAAAATCGTATTACCGATTAATAATGAGATAAAAGACAAAAATAAAAGTGAAAAAATAGCTATAAAAATAAAAAATATATTAAAAAAAGCAAATTGTAATAAAATAGTTGTTAGTAAAAAGATATCAAAAGAAGAGCAAATTATGAATTATTTGTATACATATAATTTAAATATTGTAGATGGAAGATGGCTATATGAAGTTATTTCAGATAAGGTACTAGACTATGTTATAAATAAAAAAGATTTAAGAAAAGAAGAAATTCAATTATCAATACTTGTTAATGATTTATCAGATATAATGTTAGATAAAATAAAAGTTTTGGCAGATCAATATAAGAAAATAAATATAGTAACAAATCATATTGAGAAATTTAAAAGAATAGAGGAAAAGCTTTTAAATGAAAATGGAGTTATAATTACAGTTACGAACAATAAAAGAAAAAGTCTTATAAAATCTAAAATAATATTAAATGTTGATTTTCCAAATGAATTAATAAATAAATATAGAATTTGTGAGGATGCAATAATTGTAAATATAAAACATGAAGTAAAAATAAAAAATAAAAGATTTAATGGTATTTGTGTTAATGACTATGAAATAGAATTTAGCGAAAATGCAGATATTGAGTATGATTATAACAAGTTAGATAAATATAAAAATAGCCATATATATGAAGCTCAAATTTATAAAAAACAGCCAATTAATAATATATTGATAAAAATAAACAGAGATAAAGTTAAAATTACAAAATTAATTGCTAATAATATAACTTTCTAGTATAAAAAATATAATTTTTTATTGAAAAGCTTTTCTTTTTTTATAAAATATAATATAATAAGTTTGTCAAATATTAGTTGGCAAGGAGGGTATAAAAATGCCAGAAAATAATGAAAAAAGAGGTAAAAGATCTAAACCACGTAGAGCACAAGAAACTACTAGTAGAACAAATAGATCAAAAAGAAAACCTGTAAAAAAACAAGGAAGTAAAAATAATAAAAAACCAGGAACAAAAAAATCTGTAAATAAAAATAAAAAACAACATACAAAATTAAAGACAGCTATAAAAATATTTATTATACTAATTTTATTGTTATGTGTAATTGGTGCAGGTATAGTTGCAGGAATGTTTTTCGGATTGTTTGGTAATGAATTCGAAATAACAAAAGATGAGCTTAAGATTGGAACATCAAACACTGTTGTTGTTGACCAAAATGGTGCGGTTATTGCTAACTTAAATGGGGACGAAAAAAGAAAAGTAATTACACTAGCAGATATGTCTAATTATTTACCAAAAGCATATGTGGCTATAGAAGATGAAAGATATTACAAACATAGTGGAGTTGATTTTAAAAGAACAGCAGGAGCTATAGTACATACCGTTTTTGGAGGAAGCTCATATGGAGGAAGTACAATCACACAACAATTAGTTAAAAACATAACAAAAGATGATGAATCATCAGGAATTGCAGGAATCTTTAGAAAAGTTAAAGAGTGGGCAAAAGCATATCAAGTAGAAAGAATGATATCAAAAGATCAAATATTAGAATTATATTTAAATATATTATTTGTAGGTTCAAGCAATTTGCATGGAGTTGAACTTGGGGCAGAATATTATTTTAATAAAAGCGCAAAAGATTTAGATTTAGCAGAATGTGCTTTTATGGCAGGAATAAACAATTCGCCAAATTCATATGATCCATATGATGAGTCAAAAGATAACTCAGCTAAAATAAAAAAGAGAACATTAACAGTTTTAAGTAAAATGAAAGAGTTAGGATACATACAAAATGATGATGAATATAACACAGCTGTAGCAAAAGTAGAAGAAGGTTTGAAATTTGAAAAAGGTACAGCAGGCGGAGGAACAACATATTCTTACCATACAGATGCTGCAATAGAACAAGTAATAAATCAAGTGATGGAAGAAAAAGGAATTTCTAGACAATTAGCAGAAAACTATGTATATAGTAGTGGATTAACAATATATTCAACTGTAAACCCAGAGATACAAGCAAGATTAGAAGAAGAATATAGCAAATCAAAATATATAGTAACAAGTCCAAGCAAAAAACAAACTTCACAATCTGGAATGGCTATTGTAGATTATAAAACTGGAAATGTATTAGGAGTTGCAGGAGGTTTAGGAGAAAAAAATGGTGCTGGATGGAATAGAGCAACTCAAATGAAAAAACAAACTGGTTCATCAATAAAACCATTAGCAGATGTAGCACCAGCATTAGAAGAGAAAGTTATAACTGCAGCTACAGTATACAATGATGTAAAAACTGATTTTGGAGGAGGATATACTCCAAAAAATGATGGAGATAAATATAGAGGACCTATTAATATAAGACAATTTATAGAAACTTCTCAAAATATACCAGCATTAAAAATAATGAGAGAACTAACACCTAAAAAATCTATAGAATACTTAGAAAAAATGGGTGTAACATCATTAGATGAAAAAGAAGATGATATATTATCATTGGCAATAGGAGGAATGACTGATGGTATAAGTCCATTAGAGATGGCATCAGCATATGGAACAATTGCAAATGATGGAGTATATATTACACCTACTTTCTATACTAAAGTTGTAGATAATAGTGGAAACACAGTGTTAACTCCAAAACAAGAAACAAAAAGAGCTATTTCGGAACAAAATGCATATATAGTAAAGAAAATAGTACAAGAGCCAGTAGTAGGTGCAAGTGGTACAGCTAAATATTGTGCTATATCAGGAATGGATGTTGCAGCTAAAACAGGAACAACAGATAAAAGTTATGATAGATGGTTATGTGGATTTACTCCATATTATGCAGCAGCTACATGGTTTGGATATGATGATAGTGAAGAAGTAAAAGGATTTTCTAAAAACCCAGCAGGTCAAATTTGGTCTGCAGTAATGGCGGATATCCATAAAAATTTAGCAGGAGCTAGCTTTACAAAACCTAATGGAATAGTAGAAGCAACAGTATGTAGAACAACAGGATGCTTAGCAGCAACAGGTTGTACAGATGTGTATAAAGAAATATTTACATCGGATAATATGCCAGAAAAATGTGAAGGACATGGATCACAAGAATTATGCGCTGAATCTGGAATGATTGCAAATGAATATTGTCCAACTAGAAAAGTAAATAATTATGGAGCATCTATACCAAAAGAAAAATTGAATTTATGGAAAACTATGAGTGGAAGTAACGCATCTGGAAATAAAGTAAATGAAATATGTAATATACATAAAAAACCAGAAGAAAAGCCTGTAGAAGAGAAAAAAGAAAATACAGTAAAAAATAATACTACAAGTAATAAGACAAATAATACAAATTCATCACCAAATGAAAATGCAACAAATACAAATCCTACACCAGAACAAAATACTACTCCAAATGGAACAACACCATAAATAATAAATTAGAATAAAGGAGATGAGAAAATTAATTTTCTCATCTCATATTAATAAAAAGGAGGATTTTAATGGATATATATTTTTATAATACACTAACAAGAAAAAAAGAATTATTCAAACCAATAGATGAAAGAGAAATAAGAATGTATTCTTGTGGACCAACAGTATATAAAGATGCAACAATAGGAAATATGAGAACAAATATCTTTCAAGATGTTTTAAGAAGAGTTTTAAAATATAATGGATATAAATTAAAACATGCTATGAATATAACAGATGTAGGTCATTTAGTATCAGATGGTGATGAAGGAGAAGACAAAATGTTAAAAACAGCAAGAGAAGAAAATAAGTCACCACTAGAAATTGCACAATATTACACAAAATTATTTTTCGAAGATTTAAAATTATTAAACATAGAAACTCCTGAAATAGTATGTAAAGCAACTGAACACATAAAAGAAATGCTAGAATATGTAGAAAAACTAGTAAATAATGGCTATGCTTATGAAACATCAACAGCAATTTATTTTGATATTAGTAAGTTAGATAAATATCCAATATTATCTAATTTGAATTTGGAAGAGCAAAAAGCAGGAGCAAGAGTAGATATAGATCCTGAAAAAAGAAGCCCTTATGATTTTGCTTTATGGATAAAAGCACCAGAAAATCATTTGATGAAATGGGATAGCCCATGGGGACCAAGCTATCCAGGATGGCATATTGAATGTTCTGCAATGGGACAAAAATATTTAGGAGAACAATTTGACATACATACAGGAGGAATAGATTTAATTCCTACACACCATGAAAATGAAATAGCACAAAGCAAAGGTGCTTGCGGCAAAATTCCTGCTAATTATTGGATGCATGGAGAATATCTATTAATTGATGGCGGAAAAATGTCTAAAAGTTTAGGAAATGTATATCTAGTAAAAGATTTTGTAAAAAGAGGATACGATCCAATTGTATATAAATTATTTAGTTATTCATGCCATTATAGAAACAAACTAAACTTCACATGGGAAGGAATTGAAGCAGCATCTAAATCTTTAGAGAGATTAAAAAAAGGATATATAGTACATCTAAAAGGTAAAGATGAAGTAGATGAAGATGTTATAAATGAATATGAAGAAAGATTTCATAAGGCAATTAATGATGATTTGAATATGCCAGCAGCTATGGGCGTAGTTTGGGAAGTTGTAAGACAAGATAAAAAATCTGATAAATTTGCAAAACTTTTATTAAAATTTGATACTGTTTTAGGTTTGAAAATTGATGAAGAATGTAATAAACCTAAAGAAGAATTGCCAGAAGAAATACTAGAATTAATAGAAGAAAGAAAAAAAGCAAGAGAAAATAAAGAATGGAATAAATCAGATGAATTAAGAGATATAATCAAAGAAAAAGGATATGAGATAAAAGATACAAAAGATGGCATGGAAGTTAAAAAAATATAAATTTAAGGAGGGATTAATATGGCAATATTGTTACCAGGTGGAGCAGGATATATTGGGAGTCATACTGCTGTAGAACTATTAAAAGCGGGAAAAGAAATTATTATAATAGATAACTTTTCAAACAGCAAGCCAGAAGTATTAGATAAAATAAAACAAATAACAGGAAAAGAGTTTAAGTTTTATGAATTAGATTATTTAGATAGAGAAAAATTAGAAAAAGTATTTGAAGAAAATAAAATTGAGGCAGTATTAAATTTTGCAGGATATAAAGCTGTTGGGGAATCTGTTCAAAAGCCAATAGAATATTATACTAATAATATTTCTGGTTGTTTGGTTTTGTTAGATGTAATGAAAAAATATGGAGTGAAAAAATTCATATTTAGTTCTTCAGCAACAGTGTATGGAGACCCAGAAAAAGTTCCTATTACAGAAGAAAGTAAAACGGGAGGAACAACAAATCCATATGGAACAACAAAATTATTTATTGAACAAATATTAAAAGATATATATGTATCAGACAATACATGGGATATATGTATATTAAGATATTTTAATCCTGTAGGAGCTCATGAAAGTGGATTAATAGGAGAAGAACCTAAAGGAATACCAAACAATTTAATGCCATATGTAGTAAGAGTAGCATCAGGCCAATTAAAAGAATTATCAGTATTTGGAAATGATTATAATACGCCAGATGGAACAGGTGTAAGAGATTATATACATGTAGTTGATTTAGCAAAAGGACATGTAGCAGCTTTAAAAAAATTGGACAAAGAGCA
>USQA01000020.1 GCA_900556695.1 uncultured Clostridium sp. | reverse complement strand
TTGAAAATAGACTATTAACATTATATTTTGATAAAAGCGAAGTTAAAGGAAGAACTAAAGAAGAACAAGGATTAAAATATCCAGGAAATATGTACTTTCCTTATGTTGAAAGGTTTGGAATGTTTTTATTAAGATTTTTAAATGCTAATTTAGAAACATATGAATCAGCTTATGAAACTTTCTTCTTTGCCTATGGATTTGAGATATTAAAAGATATAGATGAAAATTATACTTTTGAATTAAAAGGAAAATATGAAAACGATGAAGTATATTTAAAGCAGATGGAAAAAATATACAATGACCTACAATATAAGATACAAGAAATACAAGAAGAAATGAAAGCATTTGTAAACTATGTATTTAACCTTGATGAACAAGAAGAATTAAAAGAATATACGTCTAGTCAAAGATTTGCAGTATATTTAATTAAGCATAAAGGACAAGCACATACTTATAATAAAAATGACAATATTATTCAAGATAGCTATTCAAATAAAAATTTAGAATTATCACATTTGAATGATAAGCAATTATTAGATAGTTTTAAGAATAACACAATGCTTGTTTCTATGATAGATACACATCAAAGTGATGACTTGTCTGCTATCTGTTATGCAGTATTAGAAGAATTAGTAAAAACAACAAATAATCCAATTAAGAAATGTCAAAACTGTGGAATGTATTTTATTCCAAGTTCAAGGTTAGATGAAATTTATTGTGATTATCCAAAAGTAAATGGTAAAACTTGTAGAGAACAAGGTGCAGTACAAGCTTATAACGAAAGACTAAAACAAAATAAAGCATTAGCAGAATACAGAAGATTATACCAATTAAAGTCTATGGCTGTTGGTAGAAATAAAGATAATAAACAAATGAAAAAAGATTTTGATAAATGGAAAAAAGATGCTAAAGATAGAGTTAATAAATTAAAACATGGAGTTTTAACAGAAGATGAAGTATATGAGTGGTTAGCAAATAATAAATAGAAGCTGGTGAAAGAATGGATATTGAAGAAATTGCAGTATTAGCAGTTAGAAATGAAATAGTAAAATATAGTGATACATTAGTAGCATATATTGATACAAAAGAAAAAACTCCAATGTGGGATGGATATATATATGTATATAGGCAAAATAGTAAATATAAGGCTAATAATGAATTTGAAGGAAAAATAGGCGTACAAGTCAAAGGGAAAACTGTAAAAAAATTATCGAATGGTAATAGTAAATATTCAATTAAGGTAGACTATTTACGAGCATATCAGAAAGATAAAAAGGGAATATTATTATTTGTTGTAGAAATAATAGATTATGCTCATACCAAATTGTTTTATGCGAATTTATTACCGGTTGATTTAGAAGAAATTTTAAATAAAGTTAAAGAAAATCAAGAAGAAATAAGCATTGATATAAAACCCATAAAGGAAAAAAGTTCATCCTCATTAAAAATGATTTGTTTAAATTTTTTAAAAAATGCAAATGAACAAATAAATATTGCAATAAAAAGTATTGATGAAATTAAAGATATAAAGGAAATCAAGATACCTATAATAGGCGAAGAAAAATATATGGAAGATTATTTATTTAATAATGATATATATTCATATGCTATTGATAAAGAGACTAATGAGAAAATTGCACTTCCTAAATTAAAAGAATTAGAAAAGTTTTCAACCAATAAAGTTAATGTATCTGTAAGTGGTAGAGAATATTATAATAACATCACATTTGTGAAAAATAAAAATGAAGAATATATTATTTATGGAAAGTCTACTAAAATATATTTGAGTGAAAATAAAATAACATTTAAGATTAAAGGTAATGTTTATGAGAGAATCCGTGATATTAACTTTATAGTTAATCTAATTAATAGTAAAGCAATAACAATAGATGGGAAAAATATAGTATTGCCTGTACAAGTGGAAGACAAACAAGAAAAAGAATATATTAGTAATATAAAAAATGACTTAATTAGATTAGAAAAAATAAAATGTCTATTTGATAAATTTAATATTAAATTTAATATAGACTTAGATAATCTAAGTGACAAAGATTGGAGAAATTTAGATTTATTTATACATATAAATGATGGAAAACCGACTAAACAAGTTCAAGAATCTAAATTATATAATATAGAAATAGCAAACTATAAAATAGCGTTTATAGCTTTAGTAGATGAAAATAAAAACATAAAAGTATATAATTATTTTTCTGATTTGAGTAATGTAGTAAAAGTATTTTATTATGATGAAAATGAAAAAGAAATTTTAGTTAGTCCATATATAAATATGAGTAAAAAGAACTTATTAGAATATTCAAATGTTGATATAGATATAATAAAAGAAACATTTAATTCTTTAGATAGTAAAGAAGAAACGATAGAAAGATATAATTTATGGATGCTTGAAGTAATAAAAGCTTATGATGAAAGTAATAATATAAAATTTTTAGAATTAGCAGATTATATAAATGAAAGAATATTAGAACATAGAGATAATGCAGTTGATATTATTAATAAAATGCAAATAGTAAAAAGAAAAAGAGCATTGAATTATAAAGAGAAAGATTTAATTTATGATTTAAAGGATGCAGAAGATGATTTAATAATACAATGTGGAATTGCTATATTGTTAGATAATAAATCTGATTATGAAAGGTTTTTCTCTAAATTATCTGAAAATGAGAAAAATGCTTTTAAAGAATTTCCTATTTACAATTTATTAGATAAGGAGGATATATGAAAAATTTAGAAACAAACAGAATTGAAAATAAAGAGCAACTTAATGAAGATTTTGAGCAAGAAGTTATTGCCTTTCTTAATTACAAAGAAGGTGGAATAATTTATGTTGGAATAAATAAAAACGGACAAGTTGTTGGTGTGGAAAATACTGACTTAACACAATTACAAATTAAAGATAGAATAAAAAATAATATACAACCATCTACTTTAGGATTATTTGATGTAACTGTGGAAACAATAGAAAATAAAGAAGTAATAAAAGTTATAATATCAAGTGGAACTGAAAAGCCTTATTATTTAAGAAAAAAAGGAAGAACTCCAGAAGGATGCTATATTAGAGTTGGTAGTAGTAAGGAACGAATGACAGAAAGAATGATAGATGATATGTATGCTAGAAGAATTAAGAATACATTAAAAGAAATTGACTCTCCTAGACAAGAGTTAACATTTAATCAACTAAAAATTTATTATGAAGAACACGGATTAAAATTAAATGATAATTTTTTGCAAAATCTTGATTTACTAACAAGTGAAGGCAAATATAATTACAATGCATTTTTACTAGCAGATGAAAATACTGTTTCTATAAAACTTGTAAGATATTTAGGAACAAATAAACTTGAATTATTAGAAAATTTAGAGTTTGGAAATCGTTGTTTAATTACTGCTACACAAAGAATATTAGACAGACTTGATGTTGAAAATACTACATATGCCAAAATAGAATACTTTGGAAGAAAAGAACAAGAAAAAATCGATAGCAAAGCATTAAAAGAAGCAGTTATAAATGCTATTGTACATAATGATTATTCTTATGGTAATTCCCCTATTATAGAATTATACTCTGATAGAATTGAAATAACATCTGCAGGTGGTTTGCCACAAGAATTATCACAAGAAGAATTTTTAGAAGGTGTCACTGCCCCAAGAAACAAAGAACTTATTAGAGTATTTAAAGATGTAGATTTAATTGAAAATATAGGTTCTGGAGTATTAAGAATTTTAGATGCTTATGATAAAAGTTGCTTTAAATTTATGGATCACTTTTTAAGAGTTTCTTTTAAATACAAAGAAAATCCATTTGAATATGATGAAAAAACCGACAAGAAAACCACTAAGAAAACCGACAAGAAAACCACTAAGAAAACCGACAAGAAAACCACTAAGAAAATTAAAGTAAAACCAAGAAAAAGATGTTTTGAATTTCTGTAAAGATGCAAAAACTCTAAAAGAAATTACAACCTATTTTGGATTTAAAGATATATCAACATTTAAGAAAAATTATATAAATCCTTTATTAGAAAAAGGTACTTTACAGTTGACAATACCAGAACAACCAAAAAATAGAAACCAAAAATATATTTCAAAATAGCTAAAAAACTTGTTACGTTTGCATTTCGGAGCTTTTTGTGGTATAATATCAACATAATGCGTAGCTATGCGATATAAATAGCAAGTAGTAAATAATTCTCATATAACAATTGTAAGGAGGAACTTTATGCTTAGCAAAATTTTTTCAAATCTTTTCGGAGTAAAAGCTGAAGAGACAAAAGGAACAGAAGAACGGAGAGTTATAACCGAGACCTTCAATGCTGACTTTCAAAAAAATACAGCGAAGAAGGTTGCTACTGAAAATGGTATCGAATATATTTCAAAAGCGACAGGTAAAAAGCTCCATTCAAATGAAAAGTATGTAAACCAAGTTTATGCTGTAAAAGGCAATTATATATTGTTACATCCTGCAAATGATGGAATGCCTACATGTCCTATTGAATGGTACGGTAAGTTTGATGGAGAAAACAAAATGATAATGGATAATCAATCATCGTTTAAGTGCATTACTAACTTAAGTGATATTATATTGCAGATGGTTAGATTGTATGCCAAATACATCGATGATGATATGTTCATTGCTTCTGCTGGATTTGCTATCAGACTTGATGATGAAGTATGTCCGGACTATACTGGCAAAGCAAGTTTTGTGCTTACCGATGATGCTATCCGAAACAATAAGGTAAAGCCTGATCAAGTCATTGAGGCAAAGAAGTATTTTCTAAATAACTTTCTTGATCATTTCATTGGCTGGAATTTTGGAGTAGCGGTTAAAAGCAATCCACAGCTGGAGAGAGAACTGCTCGAATTTAACAACCTTGTTATTAGTAAAGGGTTGAGAGAAGATGCGGGTCCTGGTTTCGAAGTATGGTGTTCCGAAGATGTACAGCATTATGATCTGAAAAAAGCATAATCTTACAAAAAGATGTCCTTTGGTAATACAAGGGACATCTTTTTGTTAAATTTACATTTCATATTCATCTTCTAATTCTTTCTCATATTCAATCTGTTTTTCTGAATCAAGATAAATATCATTTTCAAATTCAAAATCTCTAATAAATTCTTCTTCAGAAGAAACTGAAAATTTGGTACATACCCAATGTATGAATTTATCTACTGTTTTTTGAAATGTATTTATAACTTTTCGTAAAAAGCTATTTTCTTTTTCAAGTTGATAAATTTCATCTTCATATTTATTTTCAACTTTTCGTATTTCTTCTTTAAGTTTTGTAGAATAGTCATTTTCCATATTTTCGCATTTTTCTTTTAACTCTCTATTTTCACACATTATAGATTTTCTTTCTTTTTCGTATTTTGAAGCCCTTTCAACCGTATTAACTTGATTTTGTAATGTTAAATAAAGTAAAGAAATTTGTTCTTGTTGTTCTTTAATCATTTTATCTCTTGGCTCTACAACTAATTCTTGTATTTTTTCATCTCTATTTCGTACTAGTTTTCCAAAACTTTTAACATCAGGTGTTTCTGGTATTTCTAGTTTAATATCTTTAAGAACTGTTTTAGTGTTTTCAAAATTTGTAATTTTCTTATAATCTTCAACAGATAAATGTACTCTTTCACTAGGATTTCCTCTTTCTAAATTAAATCCATTAGCCGTTATATAAAAGTGGAAAGCATTTTGTAATTGTCTATAACTATCTTTAGCTTTCCAAAATTCACTACAAGCAATTTTATCAATAGCATTTCCTTTCTTATCTGTAGTATGAACTACTGGAATAAAAACTAAGTGCATATGTGGAGTTGCCTCGTCCATATGCACTTTTGCAGATAAAATATATTGTTCACCTAAACCCTTGTATTCACAAACGAATTTGTAAGCTGTTTCAAAATATCTCTTAGTTTCATCTTTTCCAATTGAGTCGAAGAAGGCTTTATCAGATGTAATTATATATTCACAAATAATATTACTAACTGTTTTGATTTGACCTTTTAAATTATATTCTTTTCGTATTCTATCAAATTCTTTTTCATAAGTAAATGGAATGTCTTTTAATGAATAATTCAAATAGGATTTTTCTTTATCTATATTTTTATTTGAATAGTTTTTATTCCTTCTTTCATTGTGTCTAAATATTCCTTTTAAATTTTCTCTTTTGTATTTTGCATTTCTAATTATTGCATAACTCATATATAAATTCCTCCATTTCTAGCACAGCAGAATAACACTATACTGATTAAAATTTTTCTCTTTTTAAAATTGTGTTGTAACACACTACGACACTTTTTTTCCCTTATAGGAAAAAGTGTCAGTGTGGTAGGGACACCCTACACCCGTTTTACCTAAATTTGCTTATTGCAATTTAGGTAAAAAAATAGCAACACAAAAATTGATAACCAATTTTTATATTGCTATTTTCACAAAAGCATATCTGCTTTTGTGCTTTGCTAAGGTCATTAGACATTAGCATATAAGCTGTTTAAAAATTCAGGAGAATAATCTCTACCAGAATATTTCATTGAATTTTTATTTGCTTTATTTTTTATATAAGTATAATTATTATTAGTATTGATTGCACGGAAATTTTCCGATTCGGTAATCGTAGAATCTCCGTTTATATAATCGTAATTTTTACGATTATGTGATATTTCTATATTTTGATGTTGTATTTTTGCAACATATATAAGTTTAGGTTTGCTAAAACCTTGTTTCTTTTCATATATTAAATTAACATCTGATAGTTGTTTAAATGCTTTAGTAACAGTTTTATCAGATAGATTTAATTTATCTTGTACTTCTTTTCTAGTAAATATCAAATAAACATTTCCATTTTCATCATGCCAATTATTCTTTATAGATAAAGATAATCTATCTAATAGAAAACCATATAACAATTTACTATCAGAATTTAATGCATTTTTATATAATGGATTTATAAATAATTCCTGTGGTATTTGATAATATTTATGGTTTAAAGTTTCATTAACTTTGTAAAAATTAAAATCTTGCATATATTTTCCTTTCCTTCGCACGACAATCGATTTTGTGGCGAAAAATTAGAACAGGTAATAAACTTATCCCTGTCCGTTTTGAATTTTTAAATATGCAAAATTTGATTTTAGATAAATTTGAGATTTTTTTAGAATAAATACTGTTTAAAATTTTTCTAACAGATTTCTAACAAAACTTGAAAAAGTTGTGTCAGATTTATATAAATTTTTAATTATTTATGTTACAATAAAAACAAGCGAAATAGTTTGAAATAATAAGGTTTTGAGTACAAAAATAACAGGATTAAAGAGTATTATTCATAACTAAGCATTAAAATGATAGAATAACTTAAAATCCTGCGGTGGTTAAACACCGTGCCGGTTCGATTCCGGCCATCTGCACCATAAAAACCTCAAGTAGTTTGTAAAATATACTTGGGGTTTTTATTTATAAACAAATTGAATTTCACATGATTTTGTGCTTTAATATTAAATGTTTTTAAACATTGCATTTAAATTTATATCATAATGATTTATTTTTTACAATAAATATCAAAAAAAAGTAACATTGTCATAAAAATTTAATATTTATGTTTCTGAAAAAATTAAAATTTATGCATATAAAGTTATCAATTAAAGTTATAACACTTACATTATAGTAAATAATATATTTATTAATAAAAATAGGACAGCATATTTATGCCATCCTATTTTCATTTTTTAGGTAGTTAATTGAAATCCACTTTAGGGACTTCCTTTGCCGCCTCATCAGCTTCAAAATACTGTAAAGGATAATAGCCACTCATTCCAGCGACTATACTTGTAGGGAATTTTTGAACTTCTGTGTTATAAGTATTTACCTTTTCATTGTAATGCTGTCTTGCTACAGAAATTCTATTTTCCGTTCCCGCCAATTCATCCTGTAATGCAATAAATTGTTCACTAGCTTTGAGGTCTGGATAATTCTCCGAAATTGCAAGCAATCTACTAAGAGCAGAATCCAAAGTATCATTTGCTTCACTGATACTTTTCATATCTCCGCTTTTTATACTTCCAGCAAGTTTGGACCTTGCCTCAGCAATTTCTGTGAATACTTTTTCCTCATGGTTTGCATACCCCTTAACGGTTGCTACCAAATTTGGAATAAGGTCACTCCGCCTTTGGAGCGTTGTCTCAATTTGAGACTGCTGCATTTCGACCTCTTCTTTCAAAGAGACCAAACTGTTTCTAGTTCCAAAAAACCAGATTAGTATCAATACTACTACTACACCGCTACCAATTAATACTTTTGTTCCATTTTTCATTGTCAATTACCTCCTAATTTCTTAGTTTGTTGTTTTAATTTACAATTTCTTAGTTGCTATCTTGATGCACCTCCGCCACCGGAAAAACCTCCACCAAATCCTCCTCCAGAAAAGCCACTTGAAGATCCGCCATAGAATTCTCCTCCTGATGAATTACCACCACTAAAGTAAGAAGTAATAATTATTCCTGCAACAATAATTATCACAATTATTATCCATACCCATAATGGTATTTCATCATCAGAATCATCTTTAACAGGTAAATTCTTTTCCAAACCTTGAATACCGATTTTATATTCTTCGGCAACAACATTTAAAACAGCTTTTACTGTCATTTCTGTTGCTTTGGTATATTCATCGTTTTCACGGTAAGGAACAAAGTAGTCATCAAGAATTCGACCGCATTTTGAATCATTTAGGCATCCTTCTAGCCCTCTTCCAATTTCAAGTCTAACTTTTTTATCAGACCGAGAAAATAAAAGTAATAATCCATTATCTTTTTCTTTTTTCCCGATACCCAAAGTATTAAACAAATTATTTGCATAATCTTCAATACTTCTGTCAAGTAAACTTTCCACTGATACAACAACGAACTCTACTTCTGACTTTTTTTCAAGTTCTACTAACATCTTGTTGAGTTTCTCCTCTACATCATCATCAATGATATTATCCTCATCATAAATGTAGACATCCTTCTCAACTTTCGGAATTGGGATTTTCTCAGATGTAGTACATCCTGTAAGCATAATCACAAAAGTAATAAGTAACATCACATAAGAAATTATCCGTTTTTTGTTCATTTCTTTTTCCTTCCTTTCTCAGATTACAATCTGATTATTTTGATCTATGTTAAATAAGCTCAAAGCTTACATATAAATATTATACTATATTTTACCTAAGATTTCAACTTGACCTAAAATTCTTAACGCATATTAAATATTTAAAGTAAGTTAAATTTTAAAATAAATATATAACTAAAAAATATGCAATTAAATAGAATAGTCTACTATATTTTTTATTTAATAAATAAAAATGAGTGGGAAAATTCCTACCCACTCTCTCATTTTAACCTAATGACACATCTCGTACAATTGTGTCTGTCGGAACATAGAATATATATTCATACTTCTTAGCTCCAACAGCAAATGTCCAAAATGATTTCTTACCATACCTTACATATTGAGTTTCTCCATAACCACCACTTACTGCACAAGTAATTCCTCCAATAAGTCCCATAAATTTTCCTCCTTAAAAAATTATTTTTATAAAAATGCCTATATATCAACCTGTAAAACAGGATAAAAAATTTTGTTCATAACATTTAGTACTATCAAAAAAACATTGCTTATATGCAATGCTTATTTTTCATATTTATTATAAATTTTCTGATGTTCCTGTTCCATCAAATGGTATAAATTTGTTTACTACACTTTCTTGTGCAACATTATCAGCTCTAAACATCATATATGATGTGTTTATTTTATTTTCTACTAGCTCTTCAACTTCTTCTTGTGATGCATGTTCTGCTAAAACTAATTCACTAACTAAAATTTGTTTAGCATTATTTAACATTTTCTTTTCTCCTGTTGATAAACCTTTTTCTTTTTGCTTAAAACTTAAATTTCTAACTACATCGGCAATCTCATAGATATCTCCACTTTTCATTTTATCCATATTGTCTCTGTATCTTTTATTCCAGTTTTTATCCATTTCTGTTTCATCTTTTTCAAGTATTCCTATTACTTTATCCGCTGAACTTTTATCTATTATATTTCTTACTCCTATTGATTCAGCCTTTGCTGTTGGTACCATTATTTTTACTTCTCCTGGCATCTTTAATATGTAGTAAGATTGTTTCTCTCCTAATATATCTTTTTCTTCTATTGAATCAATTACCCCTGCTCCATGCATTGGGTATACAATTTTGTCACCTACACCAAACATGTAAGTCAACTCCTTTCAGCATTTCGATATTTTTTGTCAAAAAAGATAATAAAGTTATGTCAATATTACAATAACTTTACTGGATTTTTTAACCATATTTATTATACAACAAAAAATGATAAAAGTCAAAGCCTTTATCATTAATTTTTTATGTATATTTTAGTTGTATTGCCTATCTACGTAAGGTTATAAGTTTTTTTATTTTTTTTGAACTTTTTTTATTTATTAGTTGATCCAAATCCTCCTAATCTTTCTCCTTCTGCTGAATCATCGTCTGATACTAGATATTTTTGGAATATTGCTTGTCCTATTACTTCACCTTTTTTTATTTCTATGTCTTCACTTTTTATATTATAAAATGCAAACATAATATGTCCATCGTTATCCGGATTTCCATAGTAATCTTTATCTACTACCCCAACACTATTTGATAAAATTAATCCTTTTTTCTTTGGGTTTGAACTTCTATTATATAATAATAACATTTCATCATCTTGCATATAAGCTTTTATGCCTGTTTTTACAAGTACTGGATTCATTCCCTTTTCAAAACTTGGAATAGTTACATCTTCTGCTGCTTCTACATCATATCCTGCTGAATATTTTGTTTTTCTTATTGGTAAATTTATTCCTTTATCCTCAAATCCTTTTGCTATTTCGAAACCTCTTATTTTTTCCATTTTTTATTTCTCTCCTCTACATTATTTTTATTAAGTAAAAT
>USQA01000019.1 GCA_900556695.1 uncultured Clostridium sp. | reverse complement strand
AATATGATAAATATAAATGCTATAAATAGCATCAACATACCAATAAGTGATGCAATCGCTAATGGTGCTGTTGAAAAAGCGACAATTCCTTCAATACTATATAATAATAATTTCCAAAATGACCATTTTGTTTCTCCTGCAACTCTTTCTACATTTTCAAATTCAATCCATTTTGTTTTAAATCCTACCCATCCAAATAATCCTTTACTAAAACGATTATATTCTTTTAATTCTAATAAAGCATTTACAAATTGTCTTGTCATTAAACGATAATCCCGTGCACCATCCATTAATTCAGTATCAGATATTTTATTCATGATTTTATAAAACATTCTTGCAAAAAATGATCTTATTGGTGGTTCTCCTTTACGAGTAACTCTTCTAGTAGCTGCACTATCGTATCCTTCTTCTCTAATTGCTTTTAACATTTCTGGTAATAAGCGAGGAGGATCTTGTAAATCAGCATCCATTAAACATACATAATCACCTGTACTATTTTCAAATCCAGCATACATAGCCGCTTCTTTCCCAAAATTTCTTGAAAAGGAAATATATTTAACTCTTGAATCTTTTTTAGCAAGCTCCATCATAATTTCTAATGTTTTATCTTTTGAACCATCGTTTACGAATAATAATTCAAAATCTACGTCATTCATTTCATCCATGACCCTACTCATTTCCTTGTAATAGTAATGAAGTGCTGCTTCTTCATTATAACAAGGAACAATTACTGTTATTTTTTCCATCCTATTTATCCCCTTTAAAAACAACTAACTTACTTAATACATAATTCAATACAACCACAATGACATTAACAATCACTTTAGCAATCACATCATTAACAACATTAAAATACACAAATAGCCACATAAGTACCATATCTAAGATTCCTGTAGCTAATCGAGAACTAAAAAAAGAAACTGCTTCTTTTAAAATATTTTGACTATTACTTTCAAAAACATATTTTCTATTTGTTATATACGCGAACAATACTGATAAAAACCATGCTAGTGCATTAGAAATCAAATAATTTATGTGTAAAAGTTCTGCACTTAAAAAATAAACAACAATATTAACGACCGTTGTAAAAACACCAAACACAAGATACATAATGATTTCTTTATATTTCATTAATAATTCTTTCATTTTCTTCTCCTAATAAAAATGCTAGTTTTGTCATAGACATACTAGCATTTTTTTAACCAGTATTCAATTTTATAATTCTTAATTATTCCTTATCTAAAACAAATGCTTTTTTCAAACTCAAATTAGGATTATAGAATCGATCATTATATAACATATAACCCCATTTATCTTTGATATAATCATGTTCTTGTACAAATCGGCGATATTTTGCACTACTTATATCAACTGTATCATCACCTCTAGATTTTGATTCATGATGATAAAGTTCAACATGATTCAAGCATATATTGTAATATCCTTGTTTTAATAATTTTAAATTAAAATCCACATCATTAAATGCTACTTGTAAATCTTCTTCTAAACCATTAACTTCTAAATATTTTTCTTTTGATACCATTAAACAGGCAGCTGTCACTGCACTATAATTAAATGGAACTGATAATCTTCCATAAAAACCAACATCATCTCTTGGATTATCAATAAAACAATGTTGAGCAATTCCACCAATTCCTAAAATAATACCAGCATGTTGAACAGTATTATCAGGATATAATAACTTAGTTCCTACTGCACCAATATGAGGTTGCATAGCATAACCAACCATAATTTGTAACCAATGAGGTGTAATAATTTCTGTATCGTTATTTAATAATACGATATATTCACCTTTTGCTTCCTTAACAGCTTGATTATTAATTTTAGAATAATTAAATTCGTAATTTGCATCTATGACTCTAAAATTTGAGTATTTGTTTTGATATTTTTTAAATAAATTAAAAGTTTCTTTCTTTTCACTGTTATTATTCATTAAAATAACTTCATAATTTTTATATGTCGTTTTTTCAAATAATGATTTTAAACATTGCTCTGTAACATCTGCATAATCTTTAGTTGGAATAATAATAGAAACCATTGGTTCTGTTTCATATTCATATCTCACTAGATAGTAAGGAACTCTTGGGTGTACTGTTACTTTTGCTTTAACACCCCTACGTTTTAAAGCATCTTCTACAGCCATTCTACCTTTTTCTACAGCATATCCTTTACTATCAATTGTGGCAGCCGTTGACCCTTCAATCATACGCCAATGATATAAAATCTTTGGAATATGATATACACGTTCAGGAGTTGTTTTTTCTAAAAATCTTAAGAAAATATCATAGTCTTGTGCCCCTTCATAGCCTACTCTAAAACCACCGATTTCATCAACAATTGATTTTCTCATGATTTCAAAGTGACAAATATAGTTACTTCCAAGTAATGAATCAGGTGCATAATCTGATTTAAAATGAGGATCTCTTCTTAATCCTTTCATATCCATTTTATCTTCATCTGTATAAATAAAATCTACATCTGGATTTTTGTTTATACATTTTACTATTTCATATAAAGAAAATTTTGGTAATAAGTCATCATGGTCCAATAGTGCTATAAAATCACCTGTGGCTAATTCTAATGCAGCATTTGTATTGCCAGAAATGCCTTTGTTTTCTCCTATAAATTTGTACTTTATTCTTTCATCTTTTTTATAGATTTTTTCTAACTTTTCATTCTCTTCTGGACTACCATCTGCTAAACATAATTCCCAATTTGAATATGTTTGTTCTATCAATCCATCTACTAATTCTTGGAAAAATTTCTCTGGTGTATTATACATTGGTATTATAATACTTATTTTTGGCTTTATCTCAAATTTAGTATTTTTTTGTTTTTCTAGATCTTCTTCATCTGGTTCATTTTTATTTATCCATATTTGATAAAATTCTTCTGGCTCTGCTGCTGTTCCCATTATCATGTATCTTTTCATTTCTATCCATGTAACTCTCCAACCTTTTTCTTTTATTTTTGTTATTTGCTCTTTTACATATTGCTTGTTAAATATACTTTTCACAAATCTATTAGCCGTTCTTAAATAACTTCTTACTTTTCCACCTTCTGGAAACAATTTATCTCTTAATCTTATTCGCATAGTTGATACTCCTTTTAATTATTACTGTTTTTAATATTTTTCAATTTTCTTAATGGTTTTGTGATTTTCCATGACCTAGAATTATATATTTCCCTCAAGTCTTTGTTTAATTTATCTATTTCTGCTTTTAAATTGTTTATTTCTGCATCCTTTTGTGCTAAGACTATATTTCTCAAATTCACTTTATGGTCAGCTGTTAATTTCTCTATTTTCAATTCTTTAACAGTTTTTCCTTGTCTATGAATTTTCCACATATGTTCATTTCTTATATTTTCTTGTAACTTATTATCTAATTCTTCAAATAGATTTATCATTGATTCATCTATATTCAAAATATCATACAATTCTTCTATTGTTAGATAAAATCTTATTTCTGGGAAATATTTTATTGCTCTATACAACATAAAGTTTATAGGCACTTTTTCCTCACGCCATTCTTGATCATAAAAGTAAAATTCATTATCTATGACAAAACAGTTTTGAAATATCATGTCCCATAATCCGTATTTCAAAAATGTCATTTTACTAATATCTTCTGGTTTATATTTTATATTATATTTATCAAAAACATTATTCTCAAAATCACATTTTTCCATTTTCTCAAATATTTCTGTTTTAAATTTTTTTATAAGTTCAATTGCTTCTTCTCTTTGACTATTTTTAATTTTGTCTAAAATCACTTTATCCAAGCTTTTTTCAGTTGTATATCTACTTATTATTTTTTCTTCATCATAAGAATCTAATGTGTTTAAATTATTTCTTTTTAAAATATCAATATTTTCTTTTATCATATTTAAATGCGCTTTACTTCTCTCATTCTCATTATATTTATATACATAGTCTGGTTTCATTATTGTCTTTATTCTAAATTCTTCTTTTCTCATATTTGAAAATGACACTAATTTTATTTCATTTTCTTCAGACTCTCCATTAAATATTTCTATAAAAAATGAGTTAATAAACATTTCTAAATATTTTATATCTTCTTTTAGCAATTCTCTATATAAATTGTTTTGTTCATATAATTTTACTGTTTCTTTATCATTATAAACAATATTTCTAGCTATTAAATTTTCTATAAGTTGCTCTTCAAAAGTAAAGATAACATTTGGTAATTTGTAGTCTGTTAATGGATAATATACTTTTCTATTTTCAAATCCAGCTTGTCTTATTTTCTTTTCTAATTCTGATAAACTGTATTGTTTTTTAGTCATATCTTCTATTGTTTCATTTTGACTATTTAATTTAGACATATTGTCTATTGATAATTTATTATTTGTTGCTAAAAGTATTTTTCCATGTGGTTTTAGATACTCTTTCAATTTGCCTAATAATTCATGTAATTCTAAGTTGCTCTTTTCCAAACCTATTAATGTTATATAATCAAATTTTTCATTTATATCATCTAAACTATCTACAACTTCTAAGTTAGAAAATTTCTTGTGTCTTTTTTCTATAACATCTTTCTTTTTTGTATTCTGTTCTAACGATATTACTCTTTTGGCTTTTTGGCACAGTGCCCCTGTAATCTCTCCGAAGTTTGCACCTATTTCTAGTATTGAACATTCATTTCCAAATGGATACCAATTAACTATGTTTTTTCTTAATTTAGATAATGCTAGTATCACATCTAGTCTGTCATCTTGTTTTATTATGTCTAAATAGTTATCTTCAGAATATTTATTAATATATTCTGCTATTTCTTTTTCAATTCCTTGTAATTTATTATTTTTTTCTATAACCTTTTTATTAAACTTGTCTACATTTTCATTATTAAATTGCACAGAATGATCTTCTGGTTTAGTAATCTTATATTCATTTTTTATTAACCACTCTTCTAATAAATTTATATAATCTTCTTCTGTTTCTAGTTTAATGTTAGTTGGATTCATTTTTTCAAGTCTCTTTTTATAATCTTCTGAAAATTGTGGTTTATGTATCAATGCATGATATATAAGCCCATAAAAATATTCTTCATCAGATATTGTATAAAATCCTTTTTCATTATATTTTCTATTTTTTATTATATTTTGTTCAAATTTATAGTAATAGTAGTCATCTCCAACATATCTCAAATCAAAGTATGCAATTTTCCCTTCTACTTTTACTTTATAATGTACTCTATATTCCTCTTGAAACACTTTTTCTGCATTTAATACATATACTGCATTTTGATATGAATCACACACTATATCTATGTCATTGTGTTCATTTACATATATTTCATCTGGAAGGCTTTCATAATTTCTTATAATCGCATAATCCATGCAATTATTTAGAACATAAAACATTTCCTTAACAGAAGAAAAACCTTCTTGTCCTACTAAATCTTTATTTAAATTTATTATTTCTTCTTTTTTATTTGTATCTATTTCTTTTAGATAATCTTCTATGTTTTTTCCTAATAGTAATGTTAAGTCATGGTTAGTTTCTACTTCTGAATTTGTTGCATGCACTTTATGCCCACCACCAGTTAATTCTCTATAATATGTCTTTTTGTCAAACATATTTGTGTTTACAATTTGTGGTCCTTTACTTGTTTGTCTTTCTTCATATTTTGGATTATCTATTCCAACTACTATTAGCAAAAATCCACCATTTCCGCAATGTTGCTCTTTTCCAGAGTTTTCTGGTAAATTGGTTCCATAAAATCTTGATAAATTATTTGAAAAATTTTCTTTATTCCACTTTATGTTATATAGACCTAGAATTTCAAAATTTTTCTTTATATCCTCTAAAATTTCTTTTTCTTTTTCTCTAGCATTTTCCCATAATATAAATAAATGTGTTTCCCTCATTTTTTCTCCAATCAAATATTTTTAATTTAATTCTGCAAATGTAACTTCTGTGTCTAAATTATAATATCCAACAAACTTTTTGTTTGACATTACTTCAAATATCATTAAATCATAATTTCTGTTTAATACTACAATTTCACCATTATAATCATATCTACTGCAACTTAATGATAACGTATATTTACCTGGCGCTAATTGAAATCTTTGTTTAAATTCGCAAATATATTCCTTTCCTTTTTCACATTTTCCAGTATAATAATTTAAGAAATTTGTATTTGTTCCACATATTTCTTTTCCAGAAAAATCTTTTATTGTCATTGAAAAAGTTGGACATTCAACGTCTTTATTAAATTTTGCTTTGAGTTTTACCGTTATTTCTTCTTGACTATCAATTATAGCACTTGGTTCACCTTTATAATTAAATATACCAAAGTCAACAATTTCTGCTTCTTTATTTCCATATTGTATAACATCTGGATTTACAGTAAAGTATTTTTTCCATTCTAGCTTATCGTCATTTATCCCCAAAATAGAAGTTCTATTTTCTGTTTTTTCTTTCTCTTCTGTCTCTTCTTTTTCAAGCATGCCTGCTATTAATTTTTTATATTTTTCAACGCCTTCTTTTACTCCACCATCAAATATTTTCTTTCCTTCACTCATTATTATTGTTCTATTACAGTTATTTAAAACATCATTTATACTGTGTGTTACAAAAATTATTGTTTTTCCCTGTTTTTTTAGCTGTTCAAATTTTTTGAAACATTTCAATTGAAATGCCATATCTCCAACTGACAAAACTTCATCTACTATTAAAATATCTGGATCTACATTTATAGCACAAGCAAAGGCAAGTCTTGCAAACATACCTGATGAATATGTTTTTACTGGTTGATATAAGTGCTCTCCAATATCAGCAAATTTTATTATTTCTGGTTTTCTTTTTTCTATTTCTTCCTTTGAAAGTCCCATTACTTGTCCATGTTGATATATATTTTCTACACCTGTTAAATCAGAATTAAAAGCTGCTCCTAGTTCTAATAACGAACTAATTTTACCGTTTATCTCTATATTTCCACTAGTTGGTATTACAACCCCTGTTATTATTTTTAACAAAGTAGATTTTCCTGCCCCATTCTTCCCAAGTATTCCTAATACTTCTCCTTTTTTTAGTTCTAAAGAGAAATCTTTCAGTGCTTCAAATGTTCCATGTCTCTTTATTCCTGGCACTATCGTTTCCACTAATCTATCTATTTTTCTATTAAACATCTTATATTCTTTAGATAAATTTGTTATTTTGACCATAGTTACTTGCTCTTCATTTTGTTTTTCTCCACTCACTGGTTTTCCTCCTAATATTTATCTTTTTCTTAATAGTTTTAATACTATATATCTTATCTTAAATAAACCTCTTGCTATTATTGGCATATTCATGATAAGGAAATTTTCCATATAATATACAAAAGTTTCTGTCTTATACAATTCATGGAAAACATTCCAATTCTTAAAATTAAAGTTTTTCTTGTTTTTAATCATTTTAAAATATTCATAAGCTATGCAATTTAATTTTTGCACATTTTTTGGAAATTTTTCATTATGTTTTACATATGTCCCAAAAACACCAAGTTTTACATTTATAAATAGTTCTCTTACTTGTTCTATCTTTTCGAAACCATGTGAAATTTTATCTGTTCCAACTTGATTATTTCCATGTTGTCTATATTTTATATATGCTTCTGGCATATATGCCAATTTCCCTTTTAATGCTATTATTAATCCCATCCAATAGTCATGTATAATATACTTTGAATCTGTTGGTATTGGTACAATTTCTTTTATCCATTTTGATTTTGATATCAATGTGCAACCTGTTACACAATTATATAAGTAATTTACTTTATAACTATTAATATATTTTTTTATTTTTCTATCTAGTAACATATATTTATTAAAAGATTTATACATAGTTTTTAAATTTTCATCTACTACTTCTAAATCCCCAAAAACCAAATCAGCATTATTTTCTATTAATGTTTCATATGATTTTTTTACTTTTTCAGGCAACCACACATCATCTTGATCCGATAACATATATATATTATTTTTTACCTGTTTTATCAAGTATTCAAAATTCTTAATATAGCCCTGATTTTTATCATGATAATGTACTTCTATTCTGTTATCATGTTCATACTGCTTTAATATTTCTTTTGTTCTATCTTTAGAACAATCATCTGAAATAACTAGCCTTATACTTTTATAAGTTTGATTTAAAATACTTTCTATTTGCTCTTTTAAATATTTTTCGCCATTATATGTTGCCATTAATATATCTATTTGTTCTTCCATTTACAATTCTTCTCCATTCATTATAAAACATCTGCAAAATCTTTTTTACTTTTCTTAAATATATAGTTCCCCCATACAAACATAAATGTTGTTATTATCCAAAATGCTATTGTGTATATGTAATGTCCTTCTGTTACTATATTACTAGATATAAACGCATCTCTAAAGCCAGTAACCAAATAATTAAATGGCATACATTTCATTATTGTTAAAATTGTAGGATGATTTGCAAGCATTGATAAATTCCAAACAACTGGTGTGAACCAGAAAAATAATTGCATTGCAATCCCTAATAATTGTGCAAAATCTGGCACCAATGTTGTTACAGCAGATGTAAATCTAGTAAACGATATCATAAATGCATATGCTGCAATTATGATATATATAACTTGTAAAAAATTAGGAATATAATTAAATAAACAACTTACAACTATTGAAACAACAAATAAAAATAATGCAACAAAACTACTTGCTATTATCGAAATTATCGGTATTATATCAACTGGGAATACTACTTTCTTTACTAAATAGCTATATGTTCTAATTGATGCACTAGCACTCATTACTGTGTCATTTATGCATTGCCACATGGCCATACCTGGTAAAAACCACACAACATATGGGTCATTTCCTGCACTCCCTGTTTTTAATATATATTGAAATACAATTACATATGTAATCATAAACACAAATGGTTGTAAAAATCCCCATATACTTCCTAAACTAGTACTTGCAAATCTATTTTTAAAATCATTTTTTCCTAATGAAAAAACTAATTTTCTATTCTTTAATAAAGTCTTTATAAATTCCATATTTTTTCCTCTCGTATTATATATTTTTTTATCTTCTATATTCTATCTTTAAATTGCCTTTTTGTCAATTGTTTTAGCCTATAAATTGACATATTTAGATAAGTTTATACATATAAAAAAAGAAGCTATTTAGAGTAACTTTTTATACTCATTTTTGCTTCTTTTTTATTTCAAAAATTAAAACTCAATTTTTTCTTGAATCCAATCTTCAAGTTCATCAATTTTAACTCTTATTTGTTCCATTGTATCTCTATCACGAATTGTAACAGATTCATCTTCTAAAGTGTCAAAATCAACTGTTATACAATAAGGTGTACCTATTTCGTCTTCTCTTCTATATCTTTTTCCTATTGAACCTGCTTCATCATAATCGCACATGAATTTTTTAGATAATTTTTGGTATACTTCATCTGCTTTTTCTGATAATTTTTTAGATAATGGTAATACTGCAACTTTATATGGTGCTATAGCTGGATGTAAATGTAATACTGTTCTTGTGTCTCCTTCTGCAATTTCTTCTTCGTCATAAGCGTTGCATAAAAATGCAAGTACAACTCTATCTGCACCAAGAGATGGTTCAATTACGTATGGTACATATTTTTCGTGTGTTTCTGGATCTTGATATGATAAATCTTGTTTTGAATGTTCCATATGTTGTGATAAGTCGTAATCTGTTCTATCAGCAATTCCCCATAGTTCTCCCCATCCAAATGGGAATGCAAATTCTATATCTGTTGTTGCTTTACTATAAAATACTAATTCTTCTGGTGAATGATCTCTTAATCTAATATTTTCTTCTTTAATTCCTAAATTTAATAACCAGTTTTTGCAATAATCTTTCCAATATTGATGCCATTGCAAATCTGTTCCTGGCTTACAGAAAAATTCTAATTCCATTTGTTCAAATTCACGTGTTCTAAAAATAAAGTTTCCTGGTGTTATTTCATTTCTAAATGCTTTTCCTATTTGTGCAATTCCCATAGGCATTTTCTTTCTTGATGTTCTAAGTACATTTTTAAAGTCTACAAATATACCTTGTGCTGTTTCTGGTCTTAAATAAATTTCTGCTGTAGAGTCTTCTGTTACTCCTTGGAATGTTTTAAACATTAAATTAAACTTTCTTATGTCTGTGAAGTTTGTTTTTCCACAATTTGGACACGGAATGTGGTTACTTGATATAAATTCAATCATTTCTTTGTCTGCCATTCCATCTGCAATCATATCTTTTCCTTGTTCATGTGCCCATTCTTCTATTAACTTATCTGCTCTATGTCTTGTTTTACATTCTTTACAATCAATTAACGGATCTGAGAATCCTCCAATATGTCCTGATGCAACCCATGTTTCTGGATTCATTAATATTGCTGCATCTAATCCTACAATATTTTTTTGTTCTTGAATAAATTTCTTTCTCCATGCATTTTTTACATTATTTTTTATTTCATTTCCTAGTGGTCCATAATCCCAAGTGTTTGCTAATCCTCCATAAATTTCTGAACCTGCATAAATGATTCCTCTGTTTTTGCATAATGCAACTAAAGTATCCATTGATTTTAACATAATAATTCCTCCTTCAAATCAAAAAACTTTCGAGCCTAGCTTCATAATGTAGCTAGGGACGAAAGTTAATATTTCCGCGTTTCCACCCTAATTCTTAAAATTTATAATTTTAAGCACCTTAATTAATTTTGTTACTCCAAAGTTCCCCATACTTTTTTATTATTGGTATTCCACCATCACCAATTCTCTAGAAATAAATTTTACAGTATTTTTTCTTTTTCATCGTAACATCAACTTATTTTGTTTCATATATTGTATTATCAGATTTAAAAAAAGTCAATATTTTTATTAAAAAATGTTGATAATTTTATTTTTTTATGCTAATATATTATATGTATTTTAAATATAGGGGTATAGTGTCAATGGTAGCACATCGGTCTCCAAAACCGCCTGTGAGGGTTCG
>USQA01000018.1 GCA_900556695.1 uncultured Clostridium sp. | reverse complement strand
TATTTAAAACAAATTTAATTTATAGATACTCAATCATGGCTGTTAATTTTGTTATCTTATATTTTATTATATATATGACCAATAGAGGAATAAAAAAAGGATTAAAGCCATTTTTTGCAAAAGAAAAGAAAACTATGCCTAAATTATTAAATAAATCATTGGCTTTAGTAATATCAGCAATTGTAAGTGTTATTATTTCTTCAATATTTGTACAAAAAATAATGCTTATGATTAATAGTACAGCATTTGGAATACAAGATACAGTTTTCAATTTAGATATAGCATATTATATTTTCCAAAAACCAGTAATTCAAGGATTAGTATTATATGCAATAGCTTTAATAGTAGGAATTACAATATATATGGCTTTATATTATATAATAGCATTTAATCAATTTTTTGATGGTGTAGACGGAAATATGTTAAAAGAAAGCTTATTTATGAAAAAACTATTAAGAAATATCTTTTTAGTAGTAATAGGAATAGCAATATTTACAGTCTTAAATACACAAAATATATTATTTGGAAAAATGTTAACAGTAAATGATGATATAGATATAATTGGAGCAGGATTAATAGAATCAACAATTAAATTATGGGGATATATAATATTTGCTTTTATTATAGTAATTATTTCTTTTAGAGCTTTAAAATTCTTTAAAGAAGGAAATACAAGCAAAGTATTAAAAAATTTAGCTGTTATTCCAGTATATTTAGTAGCATTATTTATTATAATGGTTGTTTTTGATTTAGTATTTGTTAATTCAAACGAGTTAGACAAAGAAAAAGAAAATATAGCTGAAAATATAAAAAATACTAAAAATGCTTATCAATTAAATATAGAAGAAGATAAATTAGAGAGCACAGGAACAATAACAAATGAAGAAGTAAGTGAAAGTAGTAATGTTATAAACAACATTCCAATAATAAGCAAAGAAGCTGTTGTAAAAACATTAGAAGATAATCAAACAAAAACAGGGTACTATACTTATAGAAATGCAAATTTAGCTAAATATAAAATAGATGGAAAAGATCAATTAGTATATGTATCACCTAGAGAAATTACAAACTCAGGAAGAACATATAATAACAAGACATATGAATATACACACGGAATGGGACAAATTATAACATCAGCTACACAAAGCACAGAAACAGGTAATACAAAATATATACAAAAAGATGTATCTGGAAAAGATGAAAAAATAAAATTATCTCAACCTCGTATGTATTTTGGTTTAGGAAGTAAAGAAACAATTGCAACAAATGCAAAAAATAAACAAGAATATGACTATACAGATGAAAATGGAGTAGATCAAACATCAACATATGATGGAAAAGCAGGATTACAACTAGGATTTTTTGATAGATTAATATTAGGAATGACAAAAGGAGATATTAATTTAGCATTTTCAGGAGAAATAACAAAAGAAAGCAAAATTCTAATAAACAGAGATGTTATATCAAGAGCTAAAAAAGCTTTACCATATTTAATATACGATGAAAATCCTTATACAGTAGTAACAGAAGAAGGAAAAATTGTATGGGTTATTGATGCGTATACAGTATCAAGCCAATATCCATATTCACAATATACAACAATACAACATGATGGAGTAAAAGAAAATATTAATTATATTAGAAATTCAGTAAAAGTAATTGTAGATAGTTATGATGGAACAATGTCATATTATATTACAGATAGAACAGATCCAATTGCCATGGCGTACAGAAATGTGTATGATACATTATTTGTAGATTTAGACACACAAATACCACAAGATATATCAAGCCATTTTGTATATCCAGAATTTTTATATAATGTTCAATCAGAGATTTTAAAAGTATATCACAATGTAAAACCAGATGTATTATATAGAGCAGATGATTTATGGGATATTGCAAAATATAATAGTGTAAAATCATCAAAATCTACTGGAACATATGTGGAACCATATTATACAATGGTAAAAACAAATGATGGTGAAAAAATGGGCTTAATGCAAATTTATACACCTGATGAAAAACAAAATTTAATTTCTTATTTAGTTGGTAGTACAAATGGTGCTACAAATGAATTGAAGTTATATAAATTTTCAGCAGATAGTAATATAGTTGGACCTATGCAATTAGATAAACAAATAGAAGAAGATGAAGCAATATCAGCAGAATTAGAAACTTTAAATACAACAGGAACAAAATTAACAAAACAAATGATAATAGTTCCAATAAAAAATACATTATTATATGTAGAACCAATATATCAAACAATGTTAAATGAATCAGAAGTTCCAGTATTAAAGAAAGTAATTGTAGCTTCAGGTAATAAAGTAGCAATAGGAAATAGCTTAAGTAATGCATTAGAAAACTTACTTTCTAAATATGCAGTAGACATTGAAGTAGAAAATACAGAAGATGTTGAAGGTCTAATAGAAGCAATTATTAAAGCTAATGAAAATCTAACAAACTCAAACAATAACAATGATTGGGAAATGATGGGAAAAGATGTTCAAAAGCTTCAAGATTTAATTACTTCATTAGAACAAGTTAAAGAAAAAGAAGATAAGAAAAAGGAAGAATTAGAAAAAACAACTAGTTCTAATAATACAATAGCTAATGAAGTGAATACAACAGAAAATACAAGTTCAAATTCTGTAGAAAATAATAAAACTAACAATTAAACAATAATAAAAATCCAATTTATTTGTAAATTGGATTTTTATTATGTTTTTAATTATATTATTTTTCTAATTTGTAAAATACTTTTTTACCTTTTTTCAAAATAGCATAACCATCTGAAAAATCTTTATCAGATAATTGATAAGAAATATCTGTTATTTTTTCATCATTTAAAGATATACCACCTTGATTTATTAAAGTTCTTGCTTGACCTTTTGATGGAGCAATATTAGTTAAAATAATTGCATCAACAATAGAGATATTAGTTGATTCTATCTTTACAGTTGGCATATTATCAAGACTTCCTTGACCATTAAATAAAGCATTAGAAGCTTCTTCAGCTTTTTTAGCTTCTTCTTCACCATGAATTAGTTTAGTTATTTCAAATGCTGCTATTTTTTTAGCTTCATTTATTTTTTCATCTTTTAAAGAAGATAATTCATTTACTTTATCAATAGGTAAGAAAGTTAACATTTTTAAAACAGTTTCAACACTACTATCTTCCATGTTTCTCCAATATTGATAGAATTCATATGGAGAAGTTTTATTAGCATCTAACCATAAAGCACCTTTTTCAGTTTTACCCATTTTTTTACCTTCTTTTGTTGTAAGAAGCTTAAATGTTAAACCATAAGAATCATCTTTACCAATTTTTCTAATTAATTCAACTCCACCGATTATATTAGACCATTGATCATTTCCACCCATTTCTAGTTTACAACCATATTTTTCATATAAATGTAAAAAATCATAAGATTGCATTAACATATAACTCATTTCAAAAAAAGTTAAACCTGTTTCCAGTCTTTGTTTATAACATTCTGCAGCAAGCATTCTATTTACAGAAAATAAACTACCAATATCGCGTACAAAATCAATGAATTTAACATCTAACAACCAATCAGCATTATTAACTATTATAGCTGCATTGTCACCTTCGAAGCTAACAAATTTTTCAACTTGTTTTTTTATGCATTCTACATTATGGCTAATTTCTTCACGAGATAGCATTTTTCTCATATCAGTTTTTCCAGAAGGGTCACCTATTGTTGCAGTACCTCCTCCAACTAAAATAATTGGTTTGTGGCCGCATTTTTGCATATGACTAGCAACCATTAAAGAAACAAAATGACCTACATGTAAACTATCTGCAGTAGGGTCAATTCCTATGTAAAAAGGAACAGATTCTTTTCCAAATAACTCTTTTATTTCTTTTGGATGAGTCATTTGTTCAATATATCCGCGCTCTTCTAATATATTAAATACATTTTCCATTTATATCATCCTTTCTATATTAGCAAATATCCATAATGCATAAGGATTTTATCCATTATGAAATTTTTAATTAAGAGAAATTTTTGAATTTCCATTATTTAAAGATTTTTCATATTCTTTTTTATAATTTTTGAATTCTTCATATCCCATAAATCTATTTAAGTTTTTAACAGAAATTCCTGTCTCTCCAGAAATTGTATCTAAAGATTCATTTAATCCATTTTCTTTTATATAAGATTTAAATGTTGAAAATTCAAATCCATCTTTAGTGCTACATTTAGGGCATACATTTCCTTCAGATAAATAAAAAGTACCACATCTACTACATTTATTGAATTCCATAAAATTTTTCCTCCATTCATCTTTTGACAATTACTTACAAAATTTATTGTATTGTATCATAATTTTTCTAAAAGATAAAGTGTTTTGTGAAATTTGAAAAAAATAAAAAAAAATAATATAATACTAATATAAAATTTATAAAAAACAAGAGGTAATAAAATGAAGAAAATAAACGGAATAATAATGCAATACTTTGAATGGTATATGGATTGCAAACAAAATTTATGGAATCAAATAAAAGAAAATGCAGAGAAACTAGCAGACTTAGGAGTAACAGCAATGTGGTTACCGCCAGCATACAAAGGAGTAGGTGGAAAAGATGAAGTAGGATATGGAGTATATGATGTATATGATTTAGGAGAATTTGACCAAAAAGGAACAATTAAAACAAAGTATGGTTCTAAAGAAGAATACTTAAATTGTATTATGAACTTAAAACAAAATGGAATAGAAAGTTATGCAGACATAGTTTTAAATCATAAAATGGGAGCAGATATGCTACAAACAATTCCAGCAACAAAAGTTGATTGGGGAGATCATAATCAACAAGTAGGAGAACAAGAAACAATACGTGTTGCAACTAAATTTACCTTTCCAGGAAGAAAACATAAATACTCAGATTTTGAATGGAATTGGACACATTTTGATGGAATAGATTATGCAGAAAATACAAAAGAAAATGCAATATTCAAATTTAAAGATAAAAATTGGAATGGAGCAGTTGATGAAGAGTTTGGAAATTATGATTATTTAATGGGAGCAGACATAGATTTTACAAACGAAGAAGTAGTAAAAGAGTGTATAAATTGGGGGAAATGGTATTTAGAAACAACAAAAGTAGATGGTTTTAGATTAGATGCGGTAAAACACATACCAGCATTTTTTTACAAAGATTGGATACAAAAATTAAGAGAAGAAACAGGGAAAGAATTATTTACAGTTGGAGAATATTGGAGTGGTGATATAGCAAAATTACACAGATATATAACAGAAACCGAAGGGAAAATATCACTTTTTGATATACCATTACATTATCATTTTGATACAGCATCAAAAGACGAAAATTATGATTTATCCAAAATTTTTGAAGGAACCTTAGTAAAAGAAAATTCAAGTATGGCAGTAACATTTGTGGACAATCATGATACTCAACCAGGTCAAAGTTTACAAAGCTTTGTAGAAAGATGGTTTAAACCAGCTGCATATAGTTTGATTTTATTAAGAAATTCTGGATATCCATGTGTTTTTTATGGGGATTTTTATGGAATACCACATGATAATATTGAGCCATTAGAAGAACTTAAGACAATACTTGAGTTGAGAAAAGAAAGAGCATATGGAGAGCAACATGATTATTTTGATCATCCAGACTATATAGGATGGACTTGTGAAGGTGATGATGAACATATAAAATCAGGACTAGCCGTTGTAATTTCTAACAAAGGTGATGGAGAAAAAAGAATGTATATTGGAACACAATTTTCAGGAGAGAAATTTATAGATGCTTTGTCAAATTGTGAAGAAGAAATTATAATAGATGAAGAAGGATGTGGGACATTTAAAGTAAAAGGAAAGTCAACATCTATTTGGGTGAAAGCCTAAGTTATAGTTAAAGATATTTATAAAGCAGATAGTTATTGATAACTATCTGCTCTTATGATACAATATAAAAAATAAAATTAACGAAAATAATCCAAGAGAGGAGAAAAAGGATGTCTAATTTTGTGCACTTACATATACATAGTGAATTTAGTTTATTAGATGGAGCAAATAGAATAAAGGACCTACCAAAAAGAGCAAAAGAACTAGGTATGGATTCAATTGCAATTACAGACCATGGCGTTATGTATGGAGCGATTGACTTTTATAAAGCATGCATAGCAGAAGGCGTAAAGCCAATTATTGGTTGTGAAGTATATGTTGCACCTCGTTCTCGTTTTGATAAAGAACCTAATATAGATAATAAATATAATCATTTAATTTTACTAGCAAAAAATAATGAGGGTTATAAGAATTTAAGTAAATTAGTTTCAATTGGATTTACAGAAGGGTATTACTATAAACCTCGTATTGATTTAGAGGTATTAGAAAAATATCATGAAGGTTTAATTTGCTTAAGTGCATGCTTAGCAGGTTCTGTTAATCAAGCTTTGTTAAATGGACAAAATGAAAAGGCAGAAGAGATTGCCTTATGGCATAAAAAAGTTTTTGGAGAAGATTATTATATAGAAATACAAAACAATGGAATTAAAGAACAAGTTTTAGCTAATCAAAAATTAGTACAATTAGCAAGAAAACTAGACATTCCTCTTGTTGCTACAAATGATGCTCATTATTTAAAAAGAGAAGATGCATATAATCATGAAGTTTTGCTTTGTATACAAACAGGTAAAAGAATGAGCGATATAGACAGAATGAGATTTGATACAGAAGAATTATATGTAAAATCACCAGAAGAGATGATTGAATATTTTAAGGCATTTCCTGATGCAATAGAAAATACAGTTAAAATTGCAGAAAAATGTAATGTGGAGTTTGAATTTGGACATACAATATTACCTAACTATGATGTACCTCCAGAGTTTCCAACACATTATCATTATTTTAAAAAATTATGTGATGATGGTATAAAAAATAGATATGGAGAAAATCCATCAAAAGAAATATTAGATAGAGCAGAATATGAATTAGGTGTAATCAAAAAAATGGGATATGTTGATTATTTCCTAATTGTATGGGATTTTATTCATTATGCAAAAACACACAATATACCAGTAGGGCCAGGTAGAGGATCACGGAGCTGGTTCAATTATAGCATATGCAATTGAAATTACAGATATAGATCCAATGAAATATGGACTTCTTTTTGAAAGATTTTTAAATCCTGAAAGAATAAGTATGCCAGATTTTGATGTGGATTTTTGTTATGAACATAGACAAGATGTTATTGATTATGTATCTAGAAAATATGGACATGATCATGTTTCACAGATTATTACTTTTGGAACAATGTCTGCAAGAATGGTAATTCGTGATGTATCTAGAGTTTTAGATGTTCCATACTCAGAAGCGGATACATTAGCAAAAATGATACCAAATGAATTACACATAACAATAAAAAAAGCATTAGAACAAAACAAAGAATTAAGCAATTTGTACGAAACAGATGAGACGGTAAAAAAAGTTTTAGACATAGCAATGGGACTAGAAGGAATGCCAAGACAGGCATCAACACATGCATGCCGGAATTGTTATTACAAAAGACCCTGTAGACACATATGTTCCTTTATATGTACGTGATGGACAAATTTCTACTCAATATATAATGACAACATTAGAAGAACTAGGACTTTTGAAAATGGATTTCTTGGGGCTAAGAACGTTAACTGTAATACAAGACACAATAGATTTAGTAAAAGAAAACCAAGGGATAGATGTGGAATTTGACAAAGAAATGGCTGATCCAAAAGTTTATAAATTATGGCAAGAGGGAAAAAGTTGTGGAATATTTCAATTTGAATCACAAGGTATGACAAACTTTATGAAAGAATTAAAACCAGACTGTTTAGAAGATTTGATAGCTGGAGTTTCATTATATAGACCAGGACCTATGGATCAAATCCCACGATATGTAAAGGGAAAATTACATCCAGGGCATAATGAATATACACATCCAAGCCTAGAACCAATATTAAACGTAACATATGGATGTATGGTATATCAAGAGCAAGTTATGCAAATAGTTCGTGACTTAGCAGGATATTCACTTGGAAGAGCTGACTTAGTAAGACGTGCTATGGGTAAGAAAAAACTTGATGTTATGGCAAAAGAAAGAGAAATATTTATTCATGGGCAAGTAGATGAAAATGGAAATATAATAGTTCCAGGATGTGTAAGAAACGGAATAGATGAAAAATCAGCTAATAAAATATTTGATGAAATGTCTGAATTTGCAAAATACGCTTTCAACAAATCACATGCAGCTTGCTATGCTGTAGTCGCATATAGAACAGCATATTTAAAAGCATATTATCCAGCAGAATTTATGGCAGCAACATTAAATAGTTTTTTAGGAAACTTAGATAAAATTCCTCAATATATAGATGAATGTAAAACACTAGGAATTGAAATATTAAAACCAGAAATAAATCACAGTAATACAAAATTTACTGTTGAAAATGGTAAGATTCGTTTTGGTCTAGGTAGTATAAAAAATGTAGGTACAGTACCAGTTAATAATATAGTAAAAGAAAGAAATGAAAATGGTCCATATAAAAGCTTTACAGATTTTTGTGAAAGAATTGCAAATGAAGCAGTTAATAAAAAATGTGTAGAGAGTTTAATAAAAGCAGGAGTTTTTGATACATTTGAACAAACAAGAAGTACATTGATATCTTCTTTTGAAACAATTATGGACATTATACAATCAAACAATAAAAAAGGATTTGCAGGACAAGTTTCAATGTTTGATTTAGGAACAGAAGAAGAAAAAGAAGAATTAAATGAAATAAAATACACTTTTGAAGAACATGAAGAATTTCCTAATAAGGAATTATTATCATTAGAAAAAGAAATGCTTGGAATTTATATTTCAGGTCATCCATTAGAAAAACTAAGAAAACAAATAGAAGCACAAGCTACAATAAATACTTTAGAACTAAAAAATATAGATGAACAAATGAATACAAATATAAATAATGAAGAAAATGGAACGATAAGACAAAATACAAAATTGAAATATAAAGATGGACAAAATGTAAAATACATAGGAATAATTTCATCTATTAAGAAAAAATATACTAAAAATAATAAACTTATGGCTTTTGTGACAGTAGAAGACTTGTATGGAACAGCTGAAATTATTGTGTTTGAAAATGCTTATATAAAATCAGGAAAAAGTTTAATAGAAGAAAATATTGTAGAAGTTAATGGTAGACTTAGTATTAGAGAAGATGATACAACAACAATTATTGCAAATGATATAAAAGACTTTGGAGAGAAGAAGGTAAAAATATTAACATTAGATATTACAAATGCAAATGAAGAAGAAAAAGAAAAACTAAGAGGAGCTATTAAATATTTTAATGGAGAAAGAAATAATATCAATGTTCAAATAAAAGTAGGAGAAGAGTACAAACCTTGCGGACAAATTTATTTAACAGATGAAATATTAAATATCTTTAAAGATATTTTACCAAATGAAGGAGTAAAAATAAGTGAAAATTAGTGTTAAAAAAATATTAGAAGATATGCCTAAAGATTTGACTGATATTGAAAAGGTTAGATATATATACTTATCTGTAGGAGATATATTTTCTTATGACAGAGATTATATATATTTAGAAAGAGAGCGAGAAATATTAGCAGAGTATAGTAAAGAAATGTCAATAGATGATATAGAAAAAAGGGAATATTATAATAAGATCTTAGCAGTATGCTCTCAAATGAGTTTAATAGAATCAGAAACAATAAATAGGTTAAAAAAAGCAAATATAAATGCAAGAATTGTAGGATATGACGAAGAAAGAGAAGGACACGTAGCAGTTATAACAGATATTGATGGCAAAAACTATTACTTAGATATTGCATTAGATTTATATAGAATACAAAAAGGAATGAAAACAAAAGGGTTTGCAAAAGCAACAGAAGCAATAGATGGAACAAAATGTGAGGTTATATCAGATGAAGAAATAAAGAAAATGGACGAAAAAATAGGATATTGCAAAAATAATATGTATATGGAAGACATAATTGAAATGATAAAAAAAGAAATGCAAGATGATGATAGTTGGAATGAGTACATTAAAAAATATGCTACAAGTGAAAATAAAGATAAAGAAGAAATCATAATTAAATGTAAAATAGATTTTATTTTTAAATACATGAAAAATAATATTTCAGAAAAAGAAAAAATGGGAATGGTAGAACTAAAAAAATATTACAGAAAATTATTCCAAATACTTTTAACAGATAAAGAAAAATCAAGTATAAAAATAGGTGATTATGATGTTTTCTTTATGGATGATGAAGGAAAAAAGGAAGATAGTGAATTATATGAAGTAAAAATAAAAAATAATAAATATTACTACTTGTATGATGAACAAGAAAAAGGATTTAAAGAAACTGATGTAGAAAAAATAATTAATGACATTGAAGAAGGAAAAATGAAATATTGTGATTCATATTTTAAACCTAAATTTGATAAAGATGAAGGTAGATAAAAAAATAACCCCTTTCAAAAAGGGGCTATTTTTTTAAATCCACTCACCATGTTTTTTAATATAAACTTTTTTGGCAAACATAGCTACAAAACAATATAGAATTGGAACTCCAATAATAATAGTCATATAAGGTAATGGAATTGGAACTAATCCAATAGTTTTACCAAGCCAAGTAAATGGTACAATAATTCCAATAACACTTAGTAAAATAGAAGATAAGTAAACCATTTTATGAGCATTACTTTGTACAAATGGAATTTTAGCAGTTCTAATAATATGCATACCAAGTAAATTTGAAATTATACTATAAGTAAACCAAACTGTTTGGAATAAGGCAACTTCTCTTAAGTTAAATATGAACCATAAACTTGCAAAAACAATTAAGTCAAATGCAGAACTTAAAGGTCCCATAAATAGCATAAAATCTTTTAAACTTTTAATGTTAAATTGTCTAGGTTTTTGTAAATATTCTTCATCAACATTATCAAAAGGTAAAGTTAATTGACCAAAATCATAAAGTAATCCTTCTACTAATAATTGAATAGGAGTTTCAGGTAAAAATGGTAAAGCAACACTTGCAATAATAACAGACATAACTTCTCCAAAATTAAAGCTTGTTGCCATTTTTATATATTTCATTAAATTTCCAAAAGTTTTTCTTCCTTCTGTAACACCATCTAATAGAACATGTAAATCTTTTTCTAATAAAATTATATCAGCAGATTCTTTAGCAATATCTACGGCAGTATCAACAGATATCCCAACATCAGAATTAGTTAATGAAGGTGCATCGTTAATACCATCTCCCATATAACCAACAACATTTCCACTTTCTTTTAAAAGTCTTACAATTCTTGCTTTTTGAATAGGAGAAAGTTT
>USQA01000017.1 GCA_900556695.1 uncultured Clostridium sp. | reverse complement strand
TTATAAAAAAAGAGATTTAAATTATTGAAAATTCAAATCTCTTTTTATTTTTATCCTTCTATTTGTTTTCTTACTTCTTCAGCAAAGTTTTCTTCTACTTTTTCGATTCCTTCACCTTTTTCTAATCTTGCAAATCTGTTTATTTTTGCATTTTTTTCTTTTAATAAGTACAAGCATCTTTTCAAAGCAAAAAGAGTCATCTCGGGATCAAGACTTTTTTCATGTCTTATGCTTGATTCATTTCGATTACGCAATGAAATAGAACTTCTTCTGATTAAGGATGCATCATAATTAGCCACCTCAATAATTACAGAATCACATTCACTAGTTACCTTATAATCATCTAAAATGCAAACACCTGCTATTTCAATAACATCTCCATTACTGTAAATAGTAAGATTATCTTTAGTCAAATTCAAATCATCACATTTGCCTTCTTCAAACATTTTGATACAAATATTCGAAACATTGTCTCCTTTTAAGGCAACTACGGGTAATCCAAATTCTAAAGTAACATATTTCGTAATTAATTCTGTTAAATTGCTACTTTCATAACCGCAATAATGCAAAATTACTTTCATGTTAATATCTGCAATCTCCTGGTGTATTCCAGAAACCTTTATAGCAGTATATCTATTAACACCATCTGTGCTTACATTGGCTATAAGTTTTTTTCTGTGCTTGCACATTTCTGTGTCAACTTCCATAACAGGAATTTCTTTTAATTTTGCATCAATCAAGGCAACTACTTCTCTTGCAATTCCATAATGCCCCCAAAGATCCGGCCTATTTGTTAAAGACTTATTATCTATCTCAACAATTACATCTTCTAAGTTTACGTAATTTTTAATATCAACGCCTACCGAATAATGTTGAGGTAAATCAATGATTCCAGTATGATCTTGTGAAATATCCAATTCGTTTTCAGAAAGGCAAATTCCTTCACTTTTAATTCCAAGAAATTCAACTTCTTCAACACTTTTGTCGTTAATTTTTCCTCCCACAATACAACAAGCTGTCTTCATTCCAACATAAGCATTTTGTGCGGAAGTAATAACATTAATATTTCTACCTCCAATATCTAAAGTAAGTACTTTATATCGAGAATTTTGAGGATGCTTTTCAATATTTTTAACTTCTGAAACAACAACGTTAGAAATATTTTTCCCCTTTACTACTACATTTTCTACCTCTGCCGTAGTCATCGTGAATTTATTCCAAATCTTCAACCAATCAATTGGCCGTTTAGAATCAATAAATCCGTTAAGTAGGTTGCATGAAATAAACATAGTCATCTTCCTTTCTACATAATATCAAACTGTTTTAATTCTTCTAAATTACATGAATTTAAAATTCTAATATCATTAATATGATATTTCATCATTGCTAGTCTCGTAAGACCTATACCAAATGCAAATCCAGAATATACATCAGGATTAATATTGCTTTTTTTCAAAACATTTGGATGCACCATGCCACAAGGACAAAGTTCTAACCATCCACTGTTTTTGCAAGTTGGACATCCTTTTCCGTTACATATCAAGCATTTAATATCCAGTTCAAATCCTGGCTCTACAAATGGGAAATATCCTGGTCTTAACCTAACTTCTACCTCTTTACCAAAAATTTTACTTAAAATGCCTTTCATTACATAAAGTAAATTAGAAATAGATATATCTTTGTCAATAACCATTCCTTCTAATTGAAAAAATGTATTTTCATGGCAAGCATCTATATCCTCATTTCTAAAGCATCTGCCTGGTGCTGCAATCCTCAGTGGTGCACCATATTTTTCCATTGCTCTTATTTGACAAGGTGACGTATGCGTTCTAAGCAATTTACCAGAATTTGTCCAATAAGTATCTTGCATATCTCTAGCTGGATGAGAAGAAGGAATATTAAGTGCATCAAAGTTATGGTATTCATCTTCAATTTCAGGTCCAGAAACAATTGTAAAGCCAAGTTTTTGAAGAATATCGCATACTTCCTTACCTACAACTGTAATTGGATTTAAACTTCCCCTGTCTTTACTGATGGGCATAGTTAAGTCAAAATTAAATGTACCTTTAGAAATAAGTTCATTATTCTTTTCCTTGATTTTTTGTGTAACTTCATCTTTCAACTTATTACACAACATTCCAACTTTTCTCTTTTCTTCAATCGGAAGTTTTTTCATTAAAGACATTGTTTCAGCAATCCGACTTTTTTTACCAAGGTATTTACTTTTTATTAAAGCAAGTTCCTCTAAAGTCTCAACTGAATCAATTTCATTAATAAATTGGTCTTTTAATTTTAGTAATGCATCTTTCATAGTATTATCTCCTTTACTTTTTAGTATTGATTGAAACTAAATGATTTAAAAGATTCTCTTAAATTTTGTTTCATAACCTCCTTTCATTTTTAACATAGCTTTTTACAAATTGTACTTACAATTCATAAATAAATACTATAATAAATATGTAATATTGTATCAAATTCTTTTTCAAAAGTAAATTATGTAAATCTTTTTTTAAAATAAATTGTAAATATAAATTTTAATCCAAAATTATTTATAATCTTCTAACTTTATCTCCCCAAATGTTGTTGTAGCTTCAAAGCTTGGTGCCTTTTGTCCTATTTTTACATTTCCATTCATCATTAATTCATAATCCATAAAAAATAAACTCCCTTCATATTTTTGATATAATATGTAAAGAGTTTATTTTTTGTGAATATTATTTACTTACAACAATTACTGGTACTTCCATTTCTTCTTTAGATAATCCGCAATGAGTAGATTTCTTTATTGGTTTTCCCTCTGCTAAAAATGTCTCTAATCTTATCATACTTCCATCAACAGATAAAGCAATATAATTTCCTATAAAATCATCTACTTTATAATGTTTATTGCCATATCCCAAAAAATGATATTTATTTAAAAATTCATCTTTTGTCATCAACCAAAATTCTTTTTCAAATATTTTATTAAATCTATCGACAAATATTTCTTTCATATCTTCTTTTACCCAGAATGATAAAACTCTTGATTCTAAAGATGGTGGCATTATCAAGCATTCTTGTATTTCTGGATAATCAAGTAAAGTATAAGCTTTTTCAACGTTTTTGTGTCCGTGATCAGCAGATATTATTAATACAGTATCATCACTAAAACTTTGACACATCTTTTTTATTTTTTCTTCTGTTTCAATAACAAAATTCTTAGCTTCTTCTGAATCAGTTCCATATTTATGTAATATACCATCTGGATTATCTGAATATGCAAGTATGAATTTTTTATCAGGATTTTTACATAAATCTTCAATGTTCATTATTATCTCATCAATATTATTTGCTCTTATAGAACGTTTTGCTCTTCTATCTGCATATTCTGGCTGAATCTCATATGCTTTTACATCAGTAGCAGATTCTTCTATTTGTTCAAAAATTGATTTATAATTAACAACTGTTTTATAAACATCTATAATTGGATTTTTTAAAGGTTCTCTTAAATATGATTCATTATGTGAAAACATATCTAATGCTCTACCATATTCTTTAAAGTATTGAGACCACGCAATCCATCCTGTTTCATATGGTGGTTTTCCTGAATAATAAGTTGTTAATGCTGCTGTAGTAGTTGAAGGATAAACAGATGTAACAAGGTCAATTTGATTTTTCTTTAAAAATCCTTCTTTTGAAATATTATTTAAAATATGTTCTCCTAATCCATCTAAAATAAGAAAAATAACATTTTTGTAATTGTTTTTTTCTAAAATTTCATCTATTTTTTCAGATGACTTATGATTTGTTTCTACATTATAATGTTTTAATATAGAAGTAACTGTTCCTAATATACAATGATCATAATTGGGTAATACTATGTTTTTATATTCCATAAAAACTCCTCCTTTTTATTTTTTATGTTTCTTGTTTATCATTATATAAAAAAAATACAAATTTTTCAACGTTTTCATCTTGCTTTTTTTAGATAATGTGATTATAATATAAATTACTAAATTATAGAAAGGATAATGCTTTATGAAACAGACACGGAAAATTTTTGTACTAAACGATTACAGCCGTGTAGAAGAAAAGATTCTTTTGCATGAGCTTAAGTTCAAAGCTTTGGTTGTCTTTTATTCAAAAGAAGTAACAGAAAACGAACTTGTTAATGTCTTTGAAAACAACAAAAGCGCTTTATGTATTTCTTGTAAACTTCCAAAGTGTTACGAGAAAAAATCAATCGTATGTAACAATTTAAATTTTGATGAAAGTATCATCAAGCAATTTGAGGATTTTGCAATTTCACACAATTGTGACATCGGAGACCATAAATCCAATAGTTCTGGATTATCTGGTACCCCTACTGCAGAAGACTGTGCTTATTGTAAATTTCTTAATGGTTCTTCTGGTACTCATCATACTATTTTGTATTCTAGTGCAAACTTTTTTGTAATGTGTACATTGGGGCAATTTATTAATGGTTATTTGCTTATTATCCCATATGACCACATTATGTCAAATGCTGAGCTTGATGAATCTAAACGGAAAGAATTTCAAACCGTATTGGATGATATTAGCTACATCTTAAAAATGACATATAATGTTTCTAATGTACTTGTTTTTGAAAATGGCACTGGTAACTCAGGAATAGGAAAAGCCAAGAATTCCGTTGTACATTCACACACGCATATTGTTCCAAGCGAATTGAATGCAGATAAAATCAAAATGATTTCTGGTTTTCCATTTGAGGAAATTTCTTTTGAGCAGCTTCCTGATTATACTAAAGAATCCTATTTGCTTATTCAAAAATCTGCTTCAAGCTGGATTATTTGTCAAAATCCAAATTTGTATATTCCAAGGCAATATGTAAGACAATTACTTGCTGACGAATACAACATTCCTGGTGAATGCTGGAATTGGCGAATTTATGGTTTTGAAGATAAAATGCATGAAACTGATAAGCAAATTATGAATACTTTAAAAACCAATTGGGATAAATTGCCTGAAAGGATTAAAGAGCGTACAAAAATGTACCTGTTTTAACAAAAAAGTCTCTTATATTAATATTTTTAATATGAGAGACTTTTTCATTATTAATAGTTTTTAAAAAAGACTACTATTTTAAATAGTAATGATTTATTGGTTTTAAATCATCATCTAATTCATAGCATATTGGATTTCCAGTTTGTAATTCAAGTTTGATAATATCTTCATCACTTATATTGTCTAAATATTTTATTAGACCTCTTAAACTATTTCCATGTGCTGCTATTATAATTTTCTTTCCTTTTTTTAGTTCTGGTTTGATATCTGAATCCCAATATTCTAAAACTCTTTTTATTGTATCTAACAAATTTTCTGTTTTAGGTAATTCTTTTTTATCTAAATCTTTATATTTAGGGTCATTTCCTGGATATCTCTCATCATCTTCTTTTAATTCTGGTGGTCTTACATTTGTGCTTCTTCTCCATAATAACACTTGCTCTGCCCCATATTTTTCTCTTGTTTCATCTTTATTTAATCCTTGTAGTGCTCCATAATGTCTTTCATTTAATCTCCAACTTCTTTTTATTTCTATATTTTCTTCTCCCATTTCTTGTAATATATATTCTAAGGTATTTTCTGCTCTTTTTAGTACTGATGTAAATGCTAAATCAAATTCAAATCCTTTTTCTTTTAATATTCTTCCTGCTTCTTTAGCTTCTTCTATCCCCTTTTCAGATAGTTCTACATCTGTCCATCCTGTAAATTTGTTTTCTAAATTCCATACACTTTGTCCATGTCTAACTAATACTAATTTAATCATTTTCTTACCTCCGTTTTTTTATTTTATCCTAGTGCAACATCTAAAATCATCATAATAACAAATCCTATTGCGACTCCTATTGTTCCTATATTTGAATGTTCACCAGATTGTGACTCCGGTATTAATTCTTCTACTACCACATATATCATTGCTCCAGCAGCAAATGATAACAAATATGGAAGAATTGGAACGACTGCATTTGTAAGTAATATTGTAATAACTGCTCCTATTGGCTCTACAATTCCTGAAAGAGTGCCATATAAAAAAGCTTTTGGTTTTGACATCCCTTCACTTTTTAACGGCATTGATATAATTGCACCTTCTGGAAAGTTTTGAATTGCAATTCCTAATGCCAAAGCAAATGCTCCTGCCATAGTTATTCCTGTGTTTCCAATAATTGCTCCAGCAAAGGTAACTCCTACCGCCATACCTTCTGGTATATTATGAAGTGTAACCGCAAATACCATCATTGTTGTTTTCTTTAATTTTGCCTTTATTCCTTCTGGTTTATTATTGTTTAAATGTAAATGTGGTATTAAGCTATCCAATATAAGTAAAAATACTATTCCAAATATAAAGCCTATTGCAGCTGGCATCCAAGCTAATTTGTTTTGCTCTGTTGCCATATTTATTGATGGTATAAGTAAAGACCATACTGACGCTGCAATCATTACTCCTGATGCAAATCCTAATAGTAATTTTTCTACTTTTGGATTCATTTTATTTCTCATCAAGAAAACTGTGGCTGCTCCAAGAGTCGTACCTAAAAATGGTATTAATAGTCCTATTATTAAATTCATATAATCATCTCTTTTCTATTTTGCATTTTCTAATAAGATTATAATTTTTCGTAAATTAATTGTCAATATAATATGAACCTTTTTTCACATTCGAATTTTAAAATATAGATTTAAAACTATAGACTTATTATAACACAAAAAAGAACTCCTTTTAATCAAAAGAGTCCTCCACTTTTATAATTATTTTTCTGAAATTTCTTTTGGCATGTTTTTATATAAAGGAACAATAAAGTTCAAATCAGAATCAACAGTATTTGCATTTTCGTAAATCTTTCTCATGTTACTAGCTTCAGATGTTGATGCTAATAAATTTTGCATATATTGATTGCTATATAGTTTTCCATCTTGTTTAATTATATCAAATTTTTGTAAATACAATGTATTTTGTCCTTTATTTATATATCCCTCTTTTATAAAATATGCTCCTCCTAGTAATCCTTTTTCAAGAGTATCCCAATTTTGTTCATATGCATATTTTGCAGCATTTTCTATAATTTCTTCTTTAGAATTGCCACTTGCTTTTATATTAAATGGATTATATATAGTTTTGTCTTCATACATATATCCCTGTGATAAGACAGTTCCTTTTTTTCCTTGTTCTTGAATCAATCTTGCTGCTATAAAATACGAATCCACATTTGTATCTTTTCCAGCTTGTATTAAAGTCTGAGCGATGCTATCTCCTTCTAAAAAAGTATCTTTTGTTATTGATTCAATTCCTTCTTTGCTTTGTCCTCCATCTACATATTTTAGCTCTAAAAACTGAAATATTTCGTCATCTTGTAGAATATTTCTTGGATCCATTATATATTTTATGGCTTTATCTGACGCACATAACCATGTGCCATTATCAAATGTTTTGTCTTTATCTACTTCGCATTTCCAGTCCTCAGGATATTTAGATGAATCTGGAATTAAATTTAATGGATATTTAGTATTATCTACATGTCCTTCATTTTTTATAACTTCTTCCCAATCTAATTTTGTATAAAGTAATGTAAATGTCCAATTAGGATGATTCTTTTTTAATTCGTCAATTTTTTCTTTATATCCAGGATATTTGCTTTCGCTTAAATTTTTTCCGTTATACACTACATATTTTTGTTTTTCATTTTCTTTTATAATTACAATTGTTAGAACAATTAATATAACTAAAATAATAATTAAAATTCCAGCAATCGTTATTTTTTTAGAATTATTTTTTATTAAGGTTAATAGTTTGTCCATTATATATCGTCCTTTTATTGTTTTAATCTTAAATATCCTAATTCTTCCCATACGTTGTAAGCTAAGTTTAATCTAAATAACAATGTTGGCTTTGCACCAGCTCTGTTTTTATCTATTACACACGCATAATATCTTACATCAGGATCTTCAAATTTTTCTAAATCGAAAAATTTTGTATCAACTTCATTTAAAGAATATTCATAATCTTGATATGAATCTCTATTAATTTGTTTTATTAAACACAATGTGTCTAAAACTTCTTTTACTGTTCTACTAACAGCTAAATCATTTACATTTAGATTAACAGGTAATGTTGATGTTTCTGCCAATTGTAATGTTGAACAAATATAAAGATTAAAGTTTTGTGCTAAATTTGAAAGAATTGTTGTTGTTTTCTTTAATTCTTCCCCTATTCCTATATTTGCAGTATCTGTTTTTAATGTATCATAAAACATATATTCAATTTTCTCTTTATAATAATAATTCATTATTACTTTTTTCAATTCATCATTTGTATGATCTGTTATATTAATAAAATATAATGAATTTTCTAATTCTTTATTTGCCCAATCTGTAACGGCTGTAACATTGTTAAATTCTGTTGATACTTCTGATAATCTTTTTACAAAGTCTTTTTGACTTTCGCCTTCTTCTCTTACAACATATCCATCTTCATCAACTTTAACTTTTTTAGGATCATCAGGTCTGAATTTGAATTCTAGTAATTCTCCTTCTGTTTTCTTTATTGTGTAACCATGCATTTCTTGTATTGCTTTGTTATTTAATATTGTTGTTATTAAACAAAGTCTCATTTTTTCTTCAGACATTTCGTTTGAAATAATTAATACTTTCTTCTTATGTACCAAAGCTGTATGTGCAGCTATATCAACTGTAAATCTACTTTTACCACAGTTAGATGGCATAGCAAAAGCCATTGTTTCACCTTTTCTAATTCCTTTAAATACACTTGTTAATATTGGAAAAGGTAATGGTAATCCATTTCTTAAATTATTATCTCCTGCTTCTAAAAAACTCGTAAGCCCTTTGTTTAATATTGCTCTTTTAAATTTTTCAGTATCTGTAACTTGGATTACTGCACTTTCGATTTCTTCTACTGACATTTGGTCATATAATTTATAATCTATTATTTCTACAACCTTTTCTTGTATTTCTTTAATTGGTGTCTCTGTATAACTTTTTCTTAGTATAAATAATTTTTTAAGTTCTGTATAAACTTTTTCTGCATTAATTTTTTCTTGTTGAACCTCTTTTTTTAATTCATATTTTAAATTATATGATTTTTCTGTATCTTTAGCAAAATTAAATCCATCTTTTGCAATTTCTGGTGTATATGCTCCACCTTCAGTATATAATACACTTTTATATATGTTTAATAATTCATCATCTTCAAAAAAACATTGATCATGTAAAAAATAAAATTTAACAATATATTGTGGATTATTTAACAATAATCCTATATATGTACGCTCTAACTTAGGGTTTTGTAATTTCTTAGGATATTTCCCTTTAGGTTCGCTTTTTTCTTCTTTTATTTCTCTAATCATTTGCTCATTTTCATTTTGATTTCTTAAGCTAGATAATCTATTTATTTTTTCTAAAGCCGCTGTCAAATTTTCTTGAGAAACATCTTTTCTTATTTCATCTATCAAGTCTGCGTTCTCTGGTGTTACAGGTATTGTATCTAACATTTGATATACTTTTTCTATCATATTACTTTCCATATTTCTTCCTCCTTTATTAAGATTAAGTTAGAGGTGGATTATCTTCCACCTCCACCGCCACCGTCCTCCGGCCGCCGCCTCCGCCGCCAGAGAATCCTCCGCCTCCTCCTGATCCAGAAGAAGCTGTAGCTGATGTATAAGCTGATGACATAGCAGAACTAATTGAATTTGAAAAACTAGATGTAAAATTCGTATTTATCATTAAATTCATATATGTATATGTATTGCTAGATGTCATATTTTCTAAATTTGGATATACTGTTTTTAATTGTTTTAGTACTTTGTCTGCAATTCCAAAAGCTGTTGCATATACTAAATATTTTTCCCATAAAGTTATTTCTGGTACTTCTCTCTTATCAAGCATTGAGAAGTCTTCCATATAACGTTTTAGACCTTTCCACATTTCGGCTTCATCTATTCCTTTTTGTGTTAGCTGATCTAATTTAAGTATTACTATTGTATTTATTATTGTGTTTATTATTGAAATAGCACTCATAGCTAACATAAAAATCCATACAATTGTATATTCAAAAATCATACCAAATACAATTGAAAATACTGCAAGACAAAAATATCCAATTATTCCAGCACCATAATTTTTTCTTTTTATAATATTTTCTTTATCTATATATTCTAATTTCTCTAGTGATTCTTTTTTTCTTTTATCAATACTATCTTTAAATGAAACAACTGTAATTTCATGTTGTTTTATGTATTTTTCTAATTCTTTAGCTGTTATAAATTCTTCACCTGATATAGCTGTTTTTACAAATTTATAGATTCTTTTTTCATCTTCTTTTAATTTGTCTATTTCATTTTCATTTAATAATTTTATTTTAACAATTTCTTTGTTTTTTTCATCTTTATCAACTTCAAAATCTAAATATCCCTTAAGATTTAAATCTAATAATGTAGCTGAAAAAGCTCTTCCTATCTCTTTTGATTGAAAGTTTGAAACATTCTTTCCTATCAATGTTATAGCCTCTGCAGGAGTTGCGTCTTGTCTAGGGATTTCTCTATAATATTTAAATTCTTGTGTTGGCTTTTTCCTTTTTGTATTTATTATAAATTTTATATCTTTTATTGCTCTATAAACAAGAAATACACATATTGCAAGTGAAATAATAGAAGAAATAACTGCTATGATTTTTTCTTCTGCTTGTTGTCTTTCTCTTCTCTTATTCGCATCTTCAGCCCATTTAGTTTCTTCTGCTATTATACTATTTAATTTTTCAGTATCATATGTTCTATCAGAATATATGATTGTATCTGTTGGAACTGCTACTCTTACTTCAACAAAACGTCCACTTACAAAATGGTTTATTTCAAATTCTACCTTATTTAATCCAGTTGCATAAATTTCACCATTTAAACCTTCTGTATGTCCCCATACTCTAATGTCTTCCTTTTTTTCTACTTCACTTGGTAATGTTATAGTACCTGTTATTTTATCTGCATTAATTTCAAAATCGCTACCAACAAACTGCCAGTACAATTCAGCACAATCATTATATTTTGCAATTACATCATTTACTGTATATGATATCTGATATTGCTTTGTTGCTGTTGTGTCATCTAATCCTACTCCCCACGCAATCTCAAAGTTATCATCATCATTCATCATTCCATAATAACAATCTTTCGTAACATGATACATTAATTCATCAATCTCTTCAAATTCTTTGCTTTCTCCATTTATTATTTCTGTTACTTTTACATCAGAAATACTAGAATATTTTTTAGAATCTGTTTTAAATGTTTTAAATAATGTGTTTGTATCTGATATTTTTATATTCCATGTTTCTACAACATCCATACTTCCATCATCATTTACATTAACATCAAAATTCAAATTTTTTAAATTCAAATTAGATGATGAAGCTTTTGCTTGTGTTTGCCCTATTAATAAAAAGGCTACTACAAGTAAAATTGTGATAAAAATTCTTTTTATTTTTTTCATTTTTTCTCCCCTTTTTTATATTTCTCTTAACATCTTAACATTTAGCACATCTTTTGTAAACACTTATAACATTACATTTTAATTACATTTTTATTAATAATTTTATTTTAAATTTTTGTTTTTTATTATTATATTTAAGTTTATTTATAAAAAACTTTATTTCTTATATTTATGCTATATATTTTATTAAA